>DAOTTT010000046.1:0-13539 GCA_034437635.1 Anaerolineae bacterium
CCGCCACTGTACCCATCTACACAAATCAGACGGTTACAGCTACCAGAAAGGAGAAGCGGCTTCCTCCACCCGCTAAAGCAGGTGGTTTCCGCCGCATAATTTCGATGAATTACAGTTGCTCCATAACCGCATCTGCCAACCATTAGGTGATCCAAAACGCATACAGATTATCTATGCTTTGGCACAAGAACCACGTAATGTCAACGCCCTGTGTGATTTACTGGATGTCCCCCAACCGACAGCATCGCGGCATCTGGCAGTTCTGCGCGAACGCGCCATCGTCACAACTGAGCGTGATGGCGCTTCTGTTATTTATAGCTTAAACGATCCACGCATTGTTGGCGTGCTGGATATTAGTTAAACTTCAGAATAATCTTGCAGGAGCGCAGAAAAAATACCGCCAAAACTAATCTAAAGACGTGAAAACGCTGAAAAACGCGCCTTTAATATCAAAAACACAAGCGGTTATCTTGTTTTTGGGCTTAAATCGCCTTCTACAGCTACTTTGAAGTTTAACCTATATGTACTCTGTCTATGAGCGGCAATGGCATTGGTTGCAAACAGTAGCCATTTCCGGCTTGTTATTCACCGGGCTAGTCATCCATAAGCCGGAGATGTTCAGCATCTTTGACTTCCGCGGGATGGTGCTTATACACAATGCTTTAGCTGTGGTGATGGTCATCAATGCAGCGTTAGCGGCGTTCTATTATCTTGTCAGCGGCGAAATCCAACAGTTCTTGCCAGAACCGCGTGGGCTCTTCGGCAAGATGTTTGCTCAGGCGAAGTTCTATCTATGGGGCATCTTCCGAGGTGAACCGCATCCCTTCGACAAGACACCAGAGCGCAAGCTCAACCCTTTGCAGCAGATGACTTATTTGGCGCTGCTCAATGTGCTGCTGCCTGCGCAAGTGATTACAGGTGTTTTGATGTGGGGTATCTCGCGTTGGCCGGAACTCACCGGGTCATTAGGTGGGTTGGCTGTCTTAGCGCCGCTGCATACGCTCATTGCATGGGTGTTGGCCTCGTTTATCGCCTTGCACGTTTACTTGACCACCACAGGCCCCACGCCGATGGAAAACATCCGCGCGATGTTATTCGGTTGGGAACAAGTCGAAACACACGCGGACGGTCATGCCGATGGGGCGACAGAGGCCGCTGATTAAGTCAACTGATTAGCTCGTCAGTGATGGCGGGCTATACCAAAGGAGAGTGATCCATGACGATGGAAAATGCGATGCCGCTAGAGGATGCGGCATTATCGCCAAAGACAAAATCACGGCGCGAAGAAAAGCCGTATATCAACGCTTATCTGGGTGGGTTGTTGCTCGGTATTGTGTTGTTCTTGGCATTTTTGCTGACGGGTAACGGCCTGGGGGCATCCGGCGGTATGAATCGCCTGTTGGTTGTATTTGAGGATTGGATAGCACCAGGGCATGTAGATAGCGTGCCATACTTAATTGACATGGCTGGCGGTGACAAAAACCCGCTGGATAGTTGGGTCGTCTTCGTAACTGTGGGCGTGTTGCTCGGTGGTGTTTCATCCGGTTACTTCGGCGGGCGCTTAAAGTTCGAGACGCACAAAGGCCCGCGTATTTCCAACGGTACGCGCTGGATGATGGCCTTTGCTGGTGGCATGCTCATGGGCTTTGGCGCACGATTGGCACGCGGTTGTACATCGGGGCAGGCGTTGTCCGGTAGGGCAGTGCTGTCCGTCGGTAGTTGGGCGTTTATGTTTGCTGTCTTTGCCGGTGGCTATGCTTTAGCCTACTTTGTCCGCCGGTTGTGGAACTAGGAAGCTAGGAGGTATCAAGACATCATGGCTGTATTTCCTTTATCTCTGGAAGAAATTTTGGGACATTGGGTTTCCTATGTCATTTATCTATTCATCGGCTTTGGCTTCGGGTTCATGCTGGAAATGGCCGGGTTTGGCAATTCCACTAAACTAGCTAGACAGTTTTACTTTAAAGAGTGGACGGTGCTCAAGGTAATGTTCGGCGCGATTATCGTCGCTATGGTGTTGATTTTCGCCATGACGGGCTTAGGCTTCCTCGATTACAATCTGCTTTGGGTCAACCCCACGTATCTATGGCCGGGGATCGTCGGCGGCTTCATCATGGGGATTGGCTTCATCGTCGGCGGCTTTTGTCCAGGCACATCGCTGGTCAGTGCGGCGACGGGCAAGCTCGACGGCATTTTCTTCGTGATGGGTGTTTTCTTCGGCATTTTCCTATTTGGGCATCGCTCATCATGCGCGAAGCATTCACTTTGATCCCGTTTATGTTTGAATCATAAACTCAGGGTGTAATCCAAAGTATAAAGAGAGACATTGATTATGGTTATCAAACCAGAAAAACCGGGGCCTAACCAAGAATCTGTTTGGGACTATCCACGCCCGCCGCGATTGGAAAAAACAAATAAGCGGTTACGGGTAGTGTTTAATGGCGAAACGATTGCTGATACCACAAATGCGTATCGTGTGTTAGAGACAAGCCACCCCCCAACATATTATATCCCGCAAGAAGACATTAAAATGGATTTCTTCTCGCGTACTAGCCGCCGCACCATGTGTGAATTTAAAGGCGCTGCTAGCTATTGGACGATCAACGTGGATGGTAAGACTTTACAAAATTCGGCTTGGAGCTATGATACCCCGACGGCGAAGTTTGAGCCGATGGCTGGCTACATCAGCTTTTATGCCAGCGCGATGGATGCGTGTTATGTAGATGATGAGCAAGCCCAGGCACAAGAAGGCGACTTCTACGGTGGGTGGATCACATCGGACATCGTAGGGCCGTTTAAAGGGGAACCGGGGACGTGGGGCTGGTAGATAGTACAATCAGCCTAAAAGGGTAAATATCACGCAGCCTTAACTTGCGGATAGTTAATTTGCAAGCTACCATTAGATTAAGGTTTGATTTTTTATAGGAAAAGGTTATGTCTGCTACCATCCCTGTGCTAAATAGCAAATCCGTCGCTGCCCATTTTGATTTGCAGCATAATATATTGCATGTCGCGTATCGTGGCATCCTTGATGCGTCTACCAACGGCAATCTTCATGATTGGGTGGCGCAAATGCGTGATGTAGCAGGGGATAAGACGCTTAAGGGCATCATCTTTGACTTCCGTAAGGTCGTGCGCTTTAAGCGAGACAGCCTTTACAATGCGCGTGAGCAGAGCCAAAAGTTGAATCAGCATATCAACGGTGAAGGCTATCCTATTGCGCTTGTGGTTAGCAACTACTACCAAGAGCAGATGGTGGGCATCACCTTACTGGTGACGAATGATGCTCACCTTCGTAAAATAGTACGCTCCCAAGAAGCCGCGTTAGACTATATTCTCTCTATGCAAGCGCGGACTTAAGGTAAGCCTAGGGCGGCACAATCACCCCTCAAGGGGACATTGTTATACGGCACATAGCCCGCTTGACCGTTATATTGAATGGCGAGAAAGTCAATTGTTTGACTGTCGAACGTGCCTTGTGTTCGGTCGGTGACTGTATATTCGGTGTTTTGCTGCGCTTCGCCAAGCGATATACTCGTGTTATCCGCAGATACATGCACACGATGCGGTCCACCCATCGCCGGTGGTCCACCCCTCGATTAGTTGATAGACAACATAACCGCACACTTATTTTAGTGCCAAACAGTGATTGAGAACATCCCATCATGGTAAAATGCCTTTTCACCAAGATCGAAAAGAGGTGCCGATGGAACTGATTCATGTTGCGGCCTTCTGTGGTGTGGCATTGCTGTATACTGTGCTACTCCCGGCGACCTGGCGTGGTTGGGCGTTGATGCTGGTCAGCGTTGTAGCAATCTATTGGCTACAACCGACCTTACAATTGCGCTGGTTGGATTATACGCTGCCGACATTGACATTAGGTGTGTTGGTATTGGCATGGCGCAGTGTGCAAAAAGCCGCAGAAGGTCGCCAATCGCTCACCCGTGATGATGGGCTGGCATTGGCGGTGTTGGTCGGTGCTGCGCTGCTTTTTACACTGTCACGTTATATTGACCTAGAATTGACAATCACATCACGCCCGCCGCCGATTGAGTATGCTTTAAGTGGCATCGCGATTTTTGGTGTGGTGGGGGTTGGCTTAGGCCGTTTGCGTGGTGAGCGGTTATTGCTTGGTGGGGTGATGCTGCTCATCGTCTTGTTTATCTTGGTCAAAACTGAACCGCTCACAGCGTGGTTGAGTGGTGTATGGCGTTCGGGTGTTGGGCAGGATGCGGCGCTGGCTAGTGCGCTTGACATTCGTTGGTTGGGATTTTCGTATGTCGCTTTTCGGATTATCCATACTTTGCGCGATAGTCAAAGCGGACGCTTGCCCGCGCTTTCTTTACGCGAATACGTGACCTATGTGATTTTCTTCCCATCGCTCACTGCCGGGCCTATTGATCGTGCGGAACGCTTCCTCAAAGATTACCAAGCCTTGCCAACGATTGCCCGATATGACGCGGATCGCATCGCACAAGGCAGCACACGGATCGCCGTTGGGTTGTTTAAAAAATTTGTCATCGCGGATAGTTTAGCTGTATTTAGCCTCAGCGCGATGACCGTCACCCAGGCGGACACCACCGGGGCACTATGGGTGATGGTCTATGCGTATGCGTTCCAGCTATTTTTTGACTTCAGCGGGTATACCGATATTGCAATCGGCATCGGCATCCTGTTTGGGGTCAAACTGCCGGAGAACTTCAATCGGCCATATCTAAAGACGGATATTGCGTCCTTCTGGCAGAGCTGGCACAAGACTCTAAGCGATTGGGTGCGCTTTTATGTCTATACGCCACTGTCGCGTACATTGATTAAACGCAAATGGCGTAAAAATCAGGTGATTTTTGCGGTGACGATGACGACTATGATTGTTATTGGCTTGTGGCATGGTGTGACCGTGCCGTTCTTTATATGGGGGGCGTGGCATGGCATTGGTTTATTTTTACATCGCCTGTGGAGTGACCGCACCCGCACATGGTATCGTCAACTAGCGGGCAGGCGGGCGCAAGTGTGGCAGGGGTTTGCGCTGCTTTTGACCTTTCATTTTGTCGTGGTGGGGTGGGTGTGGTTCGCGCTCCCCCAGGTGGACACCGCCGCAGAAACCGTCTTACGTTTGTTTGGTGTGGGTTGGTAGATTATGGGTAATTGGCAATGGTTGGAAACATACACACATCGCTGGCCGATGTTGGCGCGGGTCGTCATCAAGGCGGTGGGCTTGTTCATCCTCGCAAATATCGTCTATGCGCTCATTGGCACACCGCCAACATTTGGCATTTACAACGGGCTGGTGCCAGGACGAGAACGCTTGCCTTATGGTGAAGACCCTGCTGCTTATAATCTTTCGTTGAATAATCTCCCGGCCATGTTTAACAGTCATGTGATCGTCACAGACAAAGCCGACGACGAATTCCGCGTGGTGGTGATGGGCGATAGCGGGGTGTGGGGCATTCTGCTAGAGCCACATCAAACCCTCACCGGGCAATTGAATCAGCAGGCTATTGTTTATGAAGGACTGCAAGTTAGGGCATATAATCTTGGGCATCCGATCCTGAGTGTGACGAAAGACTTGATGTTGCTTGAACTTGCGCTGGACTATGAGCCGGATATGGTCATTTGGCTGATTACGTTAGAATCTTTGGCGCTTAACACACAGCTAGAGCCGCCTTTAGTGCAACAAAACGCCGCTCGTGTGCGTGAGCTTATCAACCGTTATGATCTGCCTTTAGATGCTGCGACACTGCCCAACGAACCGTCATTTATGGAGCGCACGATCATCGGGCAGCGCCGCCCCTTAGCGGATTGGTTGCGCTTGCAACTCTATGGCGTATCGTGGGTGACGACGGGCATTGATCAAGTGTACCCGGATTATATCCCGCGCAGTAACGACTTTGATGATGATCTCACATGGCAGAATTACACCGAGCCGACGACGCTCACACGCGATGATCTGGCGTTTGATGTGCTGGCTGCTGGGCAACAGATGGTGGGCGATGTGCCGCTGGTGATCGTCAATGAGCCGATTTTTATTGCGGATGGCGAGAACAGCGACTTACGATATAACTTTTGGTATCCGCGATGGGCATATGATGCCTACCGTGATCTGTTTGTGCAAGAAGCGGATGCGCAAGGCTGGCAATTTGTCGATCTCTGGGATGTAATCCCGATGGCGGAATTTACCGATAGCCCGGTGCATCTCTCTCCGGCTGGCTCCGCACAATTGGCGGCGGCCATCCGTGCGGCGATTTTTGCGGTACAATGAGTGACATTTGATCTAATGGATGAGGAGCAGTGTTTATGCGCTTTGTGATGATTTTCTCCGTATTGGCGATGATCTTGGCGGCATGTGGCAGTGGAGATAGTGGCGACCCGGCGGCTGTGGTGGAGTCCTACTTAGAAGCGAAAGCTGCCGCAGATCGTGAGGGTGTAGCGGCTAAGCTCTGTGCGGAAATGGAATCGAGCTTAAACCGTGAGGCTACCTCCTTTAGCAGTGTGGAAGCACGGGTCGAAGAGATGAGTTGCTCGCGTGATGGTGACGCGGACACGGTGACTTGCTCCGGCGCAATCGTCGCGGATTATGGCGGTGAAGATACATCATTTCCCTTGGCGACGTATCGCGTCGTCGAAGAAGATGGGGTGTGGAAGTGGTGCGGCGAGGCCGCAGCCGGCAGCTAAGCTGAGGACGTAAAGACTTCAAAACCCAGGCTCATCACCTGGGTTCTTGTGCAAAGGTTAGACAGCTACCGTATCTTGCTTGAGCTTTGTCCCGTGTTTGGCGTTGAGTAGCGCGATGGTCGAGTCGATTTCGCTCTGCCGATGCTCCGTAGACCAGCCAAGTTCTTGTGCGCATACATCGGCCAATTCACTGAGTAAATTCTCGGTGACTTCGCCCAACCACGCGATCAATGTGCGGCGTAGTACAATATCGCTCAAGCGGGTGACTTGCTCGGTCTGGATGAGATAGGCAATCTCACGGCGTGAATAATCGGCATGATCGCTAAAGGACGCATCATCGCCTTCTGCAATGTAGTTGGCGAAGTTTTCCGCATGGGTGCCATAACGATCAAACAATTGTTGTACCCGTGCCTCATCGACTTTGGTCTTTTGGCTGACTTGCTTGACCCAACGTTGCTGATCGCTGTCGTTCTTGGGGTAAGCATGACCGCCGCCGATCGCCATATGTTCGGTGCTTTGCTTGCGGGGCTTCCCGATGGCTTCCAGCGCGACATCGGCTGTTTCTTCCGAAAAAGCGCGGAAAGATGTCCACTTGCCGCCGACAAGCGAATGAATGGTGAAGCCTAAGCCGCTTTTGCTTGGTTCCACCGTGCGGATTTCATGATCGCGGGTGACATTGCCAGTATACCCGGCTTCGCTGGCGGCTAGTGGCCGCACACCGCTAAACTGGAAGACAACTTGGCTCGCATCAACGTTGATTGTCGGGAAGACATGCGGGATCATCCCCAAAATGTATTCGATTTCGTCGTCTGTCACAGTTGCTTCGTCGGGATCTTCGATGCGGATGTCGGTTGTCCCTGCCATGACCTTACCCATATAGGGCAACAATAGCACGATACGTCCGTCATGGTTTTCAAAGAAGAATTCATTACCATTCAAGGCTTCGTAAAGCTCAGGGTTATCTAAAATGAGGTGACTGCCCTTTGTCCCACCGATGAAGCGGGTTTCGGTCGCCATCGCTTTATTCACAAAGTCGATCCAGGGGCCACCGGCATTGATGACGATCTGCGGTTCAACGGTAAAGTCCTCACCACTGATGCTATCATGCAAGGTCACGGTGCCACCTTCGGCATCTGCCGCACTCACGTAATTCAAGGCGTGGGCACCTTCAAAGAGATCGGTTGCATCGCGCAACAGATCCATACAGATGCGCTCCGGTGAGGGCATCCAAGAGTCGTAATAGGTCCCCGTGAATTTAATCTTGGGGTTGATCTTCGGATATGTTTGCAATGATTTTTTGCGCCCGTTAAAACTATGTGTAGGCATAACACGGTAGTTGCGGGCGAAGATGTCATAAACGGTCATGCCAATTTTAATGACGATGGCACCTCGTTCTGCTGGTTTATCCATCAAGCCGATAAACTTAAGCGGTGCGTTGAATAACCCGCTAAACCACTTAAAAATGGGTACGGTAGTTGGCAGTGGTTTGGCATAATGTGGGGCATTGCGCAGCATTAAGTTGCGCTCTGTTAACGCCTCGCGCACCAAGCGGAATTCACCATTTTCAAGATAACGGATGCCACCATGTAGCATATGTGATGATGCTGAACTAGCACCGCTGCAAAAATCACCTTTGTCTACAATGAGAACATCAACGTCTTGTGCAGCCAGATCCCGAAACGTCCCAATACCGTTGATACCAGCGCCGATGATGAGCACAGAAACTTTCGGATTTTTCTTAAAATATCTTAGACTATTTTCCCGATTATTCATGCGAAAATCCTTCCAATACATATTCGGTTTATATCCATCTTAACATATTGAGAGGGTGAAATCATGTCGTTAAGAGTATCAATAAGCCCAAAATGATGATAATCACCAAAAAAATAGCAATGAGAATAATATACTTACTGTGGTCGTCTCCCTGCCTAGGTAGAGGTGTAGATTGTTTGTTGAGGTCAATAGCATTAGACGTAAATGCGTCAATGCCTGGTGGTAAATTTGCCTCGTGGCTAAAAACCTGTGAACCAGAGTCCGGGGGTTGTTTAAGTGGCTTATCGATATTGTTAAGCAATGACACATGAATATTTTCGTAGCCAACAATAGCATCTTGTAATGCCTGGGCAAATGCCCCCGCTGTGGCATAACGGTCTTCTGGTTTTTTTGCCAAGACACGATAAATCACATCGTCAATGCTTAATGGAAGCAGTGGATTTTGTTGGCTTGGGCGTGGTGGTTCTGCAGAAAGATGCTGGTTGATAACGGCCCAAGCCTCACTCCCGTTGAAGGGTAAACGACCCACAACGAGCAAGTACGCAATGATCCCAAGTGAGTAAATGTCAGATCCTGGTGTCAGCGTTTGTTTGCCCTTAGCTTGCTCCGGTGACATATAGTGTGGTGTGCCGGGCATCTGCTCGCCGCGTGTTAACCCTGCCGCAGACAGCACCCGCGCAATCCCAAAATCGGTTAATGCTGCATGTTGGTCGTGGTGAATCAAGATGTTGCCAGGCTTAATATCCCGATGGATAATGTCTTTACGATGGGCATAATCCAGTGCACTGGCAATCTGGGCGACTAGCCGTGCTGTGCCCCCTAACGAGATATGAACGAGGCGCTTAAGCCGCTCCGACAGGCTACCGCCAGCATAGAGTTCCATGACGATATAAGGCCGTTCGTCATAATAGCCTTCATCAAGAAACGGGACAATGTGCGGATGTTCTAGCCCCCGCATGATGCGGGCTTCTTGCAGAAAGCGGCTGACGACTTCTGTATGTTCCGCCCAATTCGCTTGCAGAATTTTAAAAGCAATCGGTGAGTCGGTGCGTTCATCAATAGCGCGATAAACGATGGCAACACCACCTGCTTTAATGCGCTCTCCAATGCGGTAATGTGATATGGTTTTGTTGAGGAGAAGTGCTTCCATAGTCTGAGTTACTTGCCTGTTATTTTTTGTAACAAAACTATGGTTATTTTAGCATACAACAGAGTCCTTGTCAGATTTTGCGCTCCCTATTTGCAAAAATAGTGACAACTTGAGTCAAATAAGAGTTTGAATTTGGGACGGAAACAGTTAATGACGTGTGTACTATTATCACGTAGACGACTTCAACGCGCTGATGCGAGGTACTTGAGCAGTGACGTTTATGCTTTGTGCGTCATCATCATGATAAACTATGGACGCGCTATAAGGCTTTTCCAGAGAATAAACGCTTCGTGATGTGGTGATACCTTTGCCCTCGCCCCCCGCCCCCTCTCCCGAACGTGCCTTCGGCACTGGGAGAGGGGGAGAAAAACGCTTTTGTAAGTCCCTCTCCCTCATGGAGAGGGATTTAGGGTGAGGGCAAAATGGCGTTTTCCTGAATAGCTCATTATTTTCTTGGAACAGCCTAAGTTGATTGTTGGAGATAGATTATGCTTTGGTTATTGATGCTCTTTACAACCGTGCTCTATGCGCAACCTATCGCACAGTCTGTTTACCTCGGTGTTGATCTATCTTCAGCGAATCAATTAGATGATTGTGGCGTGACTTTTTACGATGCGACGGGCGAACCCACCGATGTATTCACGCTATTTGCAGACTGGGGAGCCAACATGGTACGGGTGCGTCTGTGGCATACACCACAAACACCCTACAATGGCTTGGATGATGTCATGCGGACGATCCGCCGGGCAAAAGCGGCAAATATGCAAGTGCTGCTCGATTATCATTATTCGGATACATGGGCGGATCCCGGCAATCAGCAGATCCCGGCAGCGTGGGCGGCTTGGCGTGATGATTTGCCTCAACTCGAAAATGCGCTCTATGAATATACCTACACGACGTTAATACAACTGCGCGAGGCCGGACTCCAGCCGGACATGGTGCAGATCGGCAACGAAACTGACACTGACATACTGCGCAATGCTAGCGAAGACGGCTATCCAGTGGATTGGGTGCGGATGGCGCGGTTGTTAAATGCGGGTATTCAGGCCGTTCGTGCGGTGGATCCATCCATACAGGTGATGATCCACTTGGCGCAAGCGCATCATGCGGTGCGCTGGCTGGAAGCCACACTCAGCCAAGGGCTAAACGGCTTTGATGTGATCGGTTTGTCCTACTATCCGCAATGGTCGGCGTTGACGCTGGATGAATTAGGTGATTTGATCGTGCGTTTGCGGCATCGTTATGATGCTGATGTGATGATTGTCGAAATGGCCTACCCTTGGACGCTCGAATGGAATGACCAGACCCATAATCCACAAGGCGCGGATGCCCTGTGGCTCGGTTATCCTGCTACACCAACAGGACAACGTGATTTTTTGATTGATCTTACACAGATGGTGCTCCAGCAAGGTGGGTTGGGTGTTATATATTGGGAACCTGCTTGGATCGTCCCACCGTGTGAGGCGGGGCATTCACCTTGGGAGAACGCCACTTTGCTAGACTTCGACGGTGTGCCCCATGCCGGTATGGAATTTCTCAGTTATGATTATGCGGTGCCTTTTATACCGAGGGGGTAATATATGCGTAAAAAATGGTTGGTGAGCATGGGCTTTGCTGCTATGGTATTGTTATTGCGACGACCCCGCTCAGATTATGAGATTAACGGCAAGGTCGCCTTGGTTACTGGTGCCTCATCCGGCATTGGGGCGGCGACGGCGAAAGCCTTAGCGCGTGCTGGGGCAACCGTTGTCTTAGTAGCGCGGCGTGAGGCGCAATTGACAGAAGTCGCAGCACAGATCAACGCGCCAACGCACATTATTCCGGCTGACATCACACAAGAGGATGATTTGATCGCCCTTGTGGAAGTGATTAAAACGCAGGTTGGCCGCTTGGATATTCTGATCAATAACGCTGGGGTTGCGGCAGGCGGCGACTTCGCTGAGATGCCCCAAGCTAAGGTACGCCAGATGATTGATGTCAATGTATATGGCACCATGCGCTTGACGCAGCATTGTTTGCCGCTTCTACGCGATGCACAACCGAGCGTGATTATCAACGTGAGCAGCATCGCCGGGGATGCGCGATCACCGGGGCAGGTGGTTTATGGGGCGACGAAAGCCGCGATGAATGGCTTTAGCGAAGCCCTTCGGCGTGAATTAAGTGATACGCAGATACACCTTGGCACTATGATGCCGGGGTTTGTTGATACGCCTATGATCGCTGGTGCCGATCATCAAGTGCTGCGCGATGCGCGACTGCTCAATCCTTTTGTTCAGGTAGGTAAACCCGAAACGATTGGGGATGAAATCGTCTGGATGATACGCCAACGGCGGCGCTATGCGACGACCGGGGGCGTACTTTCGCGGATGTCCGTTATTGTTGGGCGTTATGCCCCATTGATTTCAGACCAGGTATTTAGATATTATTTTAATAAAAACACTTTAGTTCAGTCCATGGGGAAGATTTTGAAATGATCGCAAAGGCGGAAAAAGAATATATTTCAATTAACGGCTATGATATGGCGTTTTATACCGCCGGGGATCCGTCCAACCCGGCAGTGTTGCTCATTCACGGGTGGGCCTCACACCTTGGCGTATGGGAAGACACGGTGAACTTGCTGCAATCACACTACTATTGTGTGGCAATGGATGTCATTGGCTTGGGCGATAGCCAAAAGCCCTCTGATGCAGATTACAGCATCGAAGCCCAGGCTAGCCAAATTGTGGCATTAGCTAATGCGCTCAACATTGGCACGTTTGGCCTCATCGGGCACTCGCGGGGGGGGATGCTGGCGATGCAAATTGCCGCGAACACAGCACCGACCCGCACGACGTTTCTAATTGATGTGGATGGCGCGGTGACGGGTTCCGTTGGGTCTTATCAATACTGGGCTTTGGGGTCGCGTTTGCTCATCGGGCGGTTTGTGCCGTCGCTTTACCGGGTGACAAAACGCGCTTATGGGCGTGTGCGTCGCTTGGCAGAGTTGGAATTCTCGCCTTGGTTTTATGACATTAGCCAAGTGCCGGAAGATCGCTGGCAGCAAGATTTAGAATTTGCCACGCGCCACGATGCCCATATCTCGAATTGGAAAACGGGATTATCACTGCGCACGACGGATTTATCCGAAGATTTGCATAAAATTGCAGTCCCGACGTTGGTGCTATTCGGCGCACAGGATGCGTGTATATCCGTCAACGAAGGGATGATTGCGGCTGGCCGCATCCCCCACGCACGCTTGATCGTGATTGATGAATGCGGCCATTATCCTATGTACGAAAAACGCGATGCCTATCTCTATCACATTGCGGAATTTTTGCTCGATTGATCGAACTTATCGAGAATTTCGTCCACAATATCATCGAGTTTGAGTGCCTTGCCTCGCTCCAATCCTGCCGTGACGATGTCCTCCGCTAAGCCTAAGGTGTCTATAGCTTGTTCGGCTTCGCGTGTGACATCACTATGCGCGGCTGGATGATTTTTCGCCATGCCGAATAAAGCCAAGGCGCGTTGTGGGGTGCCCTGTGTGGCGATATATTGCCCATAAACCAACACGCCACCAATGAGCAGGGTAGAGAGATTGTTCTTCTTCGCCATTGTCACAAGTTCATGCACGCTCTGCATGGCAGCATCATATTTTTGGAGCTTCAGGTCGGTCGCTGCTAAGTTCAACAAGCCGATGCCAATGGCGTATTGCTGTCCCACTTCGCGGATGATGTCGAGAGCTTCTTGGAGCTTACGGCGTGCATCTTTGTAATTGCCGCGTATGGCGGCGAGTTCGCCCAAGTTACCCAGGATAACCCCCGCACGTTCTTTATTGCCGACTTGCCGTGCTAAATGTAAGCATTCTTCAAAGAGTTCTTCTGCCCGGTCAAGGTCTTGCTTTACGGCGGCGACAACGGCTTGTCGGTTAAGGGCATAGAGTGCCTGCGTATGGTCTTCGATCT
>DAOTTT010000047.1:0-2777 GCA_034437635.1 Anaerolineae bacterium
GAAGTAACCAAACATCTCATCAATATAGAGGATAGCGCGTAGGCTTGTCGTCCCGCTGAGGGTGCGCATCCAACTGAGCATATTTTCCAAGATCAGCGTGTTGATGAACATGCGCTCCGCTTCGTTAAGGTGCGCAATGTAGAAAATCGACACCTTCGGGCGACCGTTCTCTTGATAAAGCAGGCTCTTCATATCCAGCGATTGCCCTTGTAGCCAACTATCGCGGAAGGACGGCGCAGCGATGATGTTGTTCAAATCCATCGACAGGTTAAAGCGTTTCTTCTCCGACATAAACTTATCCACAGGCATCACGCCGAGCTTTTCAAACGGCGGCTTTTGCACCTGCAAGATGATGTCCTCAAGCGTGAGGTCTTGCCCCTGCCGCCAGGCGTATTCCACAATGTTGGAGATGATAACGTGTTCCGCATCTTTGACGGGCTGCGCATTGATTCCGGCTAAGGCCAAAAGCGCGGACGTAATGCCGTTCAGTTTCTCGCGGATGGCTTCTTCGTTGCCTTCCCAGCCTTCACGCGGGGCACGCAACGACGCTAAGATGCTGATGGGCAACCCGGCATCGCTGCCCGGCGTGTAGATGCTCATCTTGGTGGCAAGCTCCATCCACCGCACACGATCCGGCACGATACCCCAACTTGCAAGGCCGTCCTTCCACTGCTGCGCCACATCCGCTGCATAATTAGGCACATCCAACCCGGCGCGCCGGGCATCATCCACGTTGACCCAAGACTGGAAGTCCTGCGGCTGCATATCCGGGAAGGTCAGCATCAAGTTGGTGATGTCGCCTTTCGGGTCAATGATAATCGCCGGGATGTTATCGAGAATGGCTTCTTCCAGCATGGTGATACACAGGCCGGTCTTGCCGCTGCCGGTCATGCCGACGACGAGCGCGTGCGTGGTTAAATCACGAGAATCATAATAAACCACATCGTCCGTCAAGCGATCCGTTTGCGGACTATAACGACGGCCTAGATAAAAAGTTGTCGGTGCTTCTATAAAGGGCATAGGGTAGCTCCAAAATCATTCCAAATCAAAATTTCGACTGTTAAACTCAACGAGTCGCTGCCAGATAATCATGTCATCCTCGCAGAACTCATCCATAAATTGCCGGGTAAAACGGTGAATAATCCGCGTCTTTGCTTGATGAAAGTCTTCGTTGTGGTCTCTTGCGCGATAACCTATCGGTTCGACAATATCAGTATAAAGTGAGCGGCTACCACTGATGAGATACCAGAAGTTTTGTCCGGTGACTTTCATATAATTACGCGGAAACGTCGTTTTAGTCTTGCCGTAACAAATACCCAGGACGGGTTGAACGTTTAAAACACGGTTCGATTGCTTCAAGCGTGTGACGGCATTTTTAAAATCTTGCTCTTGTTTGGCATGTTGGGAGCTATTGCCCCAATTACTGCCAGATTTTATCGCTATCACATAATAAACATCATCTTTGCTAAACTCTAAATCAATTCCTTGCGAAGCAGATTTATGTCCATTATAAACGGTTTCTGCAATATAGATGGCGAGTTCTTCCAAAAAATCGCCAAAATACTTTTCTTCGGACGAAGAAAGGTAAGCATCCAACAAATCACGGATCAAATCAGAAGCGACAATTAAGTTTTTCGCCCGAAAGAGATACGGATTTTTGCGTTTAAGCAGCTTATGCAAGCTCAACTGTGCCAGTGTGTTTGCCTTGCTCTCGTGGAAGCCTACAATGTTCGCATTGACGAAAGCGTTCAGATCGTTGATGTCAATCGTCATCACAACCTCTCTTGGCGCACATCAAGCGCAGCGACGGCTTCTCGCGTTAAGTCACAATATTCCGGCAACACATCAATGCCAATAAAATGCCGCCCTAATTGCTTGGCGGCGATGGCCGTTGTCCCGGAGCCAACGAAAGGATCAAGCACCACATCATCCACAGCAGAAAACAGCTTGATAAACCACTCCGGCAAAGCCAGCGGATAAGCGGCGCTATGGTTGCGGTTGCTGGTTTCCGTCGCCATATGCAGCACATTATCCGGGTAAGCCTTCGTGCGCCCTACCCAATTAGAGACGTTCTTGCCGAAGCCACTTTCAACCTTGGACTCATCGCGGCCTTTATCGGTATCGCTCAAGTTCTTCAAGCGCGACTTGGCCCAATCGCCCGTCGGCACCATCACCTCTTCTTGGTACATATTGAACTTGCGCTGTTTGTTGAACTGCAAGCAGCGTTCCCAGGCATCACGAAAGCGGTTCGGCCATTTACCAGGGTAAGAGTTCTTCTTGTGCCAGATAAACTCCTCCGTCCATAACCACCCCTGCTCGCGCAAAGCAAGGATAAGCTCTAAGACATACGTATGCCGTTCGCCACTCACGACCTTTTCCTTGATGTTCAATACAAAAGACCCTGTTGGTTTAAGCACCCGCAGCATTTGCGCTGCACGCGGCAAAAACCATGCCACATAATCATCTGGGGCAATGCCGCCATAAGTTTTCTTGCGGTTATCCGCATATGGGGGTGAGGTGACAATTAAATCAATAGAATCGTCAGGGAATTGTGAAAGTACATCCAAACAATCACCCTCATAAATAGTATCTAGTTCCATATATTATCTTGAGTTTGCTTACTTAGCACATCTATTCTAAAGATAGGGGGATTAAGCGATCTTGTCAATGACAGGCTTTACAAGTCTCTTCTTTTATCATAAAATATGTCATAAGGGGTCATAAAAGGCCGCCAAGTTAAAATAACGCTAAATTTTCGTGCGCTTGCGTATCACATG
>DAOTTT010000048.1:0-5976 GCA_034437635.1 Anaerolineae bacterium
CTGTGCGCCGGGGGGCTTTTCTATTTCAACAGGTTGCGCCTCCGGGCTGAGGGCATCAATGGCGGCATCCGGCGCTAACCCCGTTACTTGCCCGGCTAATGAGCGCGTGTATTCATCCATCATCAGCGCCGGGTTGAGCGAAAACGCCTTTTGCAGCAGTTGCCGCGCTTTATCGTTGCGCCCGGATACGCTAGCGTTCATCGCTTGCTCAACGGCGGCAGAGGCACGTTGTTCTGCCACAGCGGAGACGGCCACTTGGCGCGGGTCAACGGCGCGATCATCCCCATCATCAAAGGGATCATCCGGCACGGCGTTTTTACGGATGTAAACGCCCGCTTTCTTCGCTAATTGTCGTACATCATCATCAGGGTCCGTCTTAAAGACGTTAGCTAGAAGTGGCAGCGCGTCGTAATTCAGCGATTTACCGATTGCGGCAATCGCTTTTTTACGCATGGCCGGGTCATCGCTTTGCAGCGCCTTCTTGAGCTTTGCATCAACCATCAGGGCTTTTCCCTCATCTTTAATCTGTGTCACATCTCATTATAGACAGATTTTTAGATTAAGCAGGCTGCCCTGATGATAAAAGCCCAATGTTTAGGGCGTTTGACGCGAGAGTTGTAGTTCAGCAGTGGTCACAGTGACGTTTTCCGCTGGTAAAAGGTTGAAATCTTGCCGGGCAAGCAGCCACACCGTTTGATCGCCTAAGCGTGCTTGCACATCCGCCAGCATCGCCGGGGTTTGATCGCGCCACCCCAAATCAATCATGATACCATAACGCCAGCGCGTATCCGCGAGGCCGTCATAATGCCACAGCGGATGGCGCGGCGGGATAGCGTATAGTGTCGCGTCCAAGTCTTCGCGAGCGATGTTGACCGTCGTAATAAAGCGCGGCCAATCCGGGCGATTGTTAATGGCCCGCACGCTGATAAACGCCCCTGCCAGGACGATCACCGCACCGCTCAGCGCAACAACCAAGCGCACATTCTTGCGGGTGATTGTATACGAGCCGATAAGCACAGGCACCGCCGCCACGCTCAACGCAATGGCGCTTTGTGTCCAACCGTCCACCGTTAGTAGCGGATCCAGATCACGCGATTGGAAAAGCAGCAACCAAGGCGCGAAGATCACCCCGGCAGCGATGACGGTTAGCCCCCATTGTCGCCAGATGCGCGGCTCACGCATGACGAGCAAAAATTGCAGCGCCACGAAGGGCGCAGCGATGTGATGGGTATAGAGCAATGCTGCCAAGGCTATAGCGTATAGCAACACCCGCTGCCGCAGCAACAGCCAAGTGCAAATTGCCGCAAGCATCAAGACGAGTGACGTAGTGTAGATGGTCTGCGCGGCGTAGATGCTCAAACCAAAGCCGATTAAAGCCACGATGAGCCAATCCACGCGCCGCCACGCGGCCACCATGACCGCAACCGCGCCTAAGCTCAAGAGCATCGACAGCCAGCGCACCGCATAAACCGACTCACCAACGAGCAGCGTCCAGCCGTCCAGCAGCGCGAAATATAAGGGCGGTTGCGGTTGTTGGCGGATGCGTTCGAGCAATTGTGTCGCATCCGCACGCATACCGCGCAACACACCACGCGGCGTAATCTCCCAATCGACATCATCGCGGACAACCCATAGCGCCTCCGCTTCGGTCGTCGTCAAGCCATTATGCGGTTGTGGGCGATAAAAGCCGACGACGAAGACGAGCGCCAGCAGTGCAAAGCCGATTATTTTTCCGGGGTATGCGGTTGTTGGTACAGCCACCAGAACGTTTTCTCCGGGTAGTAGGGTTCTAACATCAGGTCAAGCAGAAAGTCTATCGGTTGATTGGCATAACGGCGCAAGTTGCTATCCTGCCGCGAGACTAATTTGCGGGTGTCGTCGTCAAGCTGCACGTTGATCTCATCCATCGCCATCATCGCCTCTTGGACGACAGTCCGTCGCAATGCCTCCGGGCGATACACACGGTTACAGGTGCGCGGGTCGTTGTAGCATTCTTCAAAGAATGTGCTCATCGCCTTGAGGCGGGATGCCACCTCACGCTTGAGCTTGCCTTCATAGGCATTGCGATTTTTCGCATAGACTGCCGCGTGCTTATCCCCAACGGCATTCAGTTTGTTTTTTTGTTCGGGGTTGAGCTTGTTGTCTACATCTAGGGCTTGCAAGCGGCGCAAGCGCATGAGCAACGCCCCCACCGTCAAGCTCGGCATGGAACTACCGAAGAAGCCAAAGCCGCCGACACTGCCATAGAGCGGGTCCCCATGCACGTAAGTCTCCAGCGCATCCGCCATAGATTCGGCTTCGCGCAAGTCGCGATCAATATCATAGCGATGGTCAACCATCATTATCCTCTCCTTTTTCTATTTATACTTATATTATCATGGTTGATGCGAGCATAGCGCATCCCCCACACCACCTAATTGATAAGCCCCCAAGTTAGCCGGTATCAACGCGGTGCGGCCTTTCTCCAGGGGATAATCAACCCCGGCATGGGTGATCGTCAGGTCGCCATCAACGCATGTCACCGCGTGGAAGCGCCCTTGTGTGTCCCTATCCAATGGTGTGCCGTCACTGTGCAGCCACTCCGTTTTAAAAAAAGGACAATCCACCAACGCTTGCACCGGAGTCTGATTTCGTGATTCAATCGTCGGGAGCGCGTCAACGTTGCTCACCTGTACGCCTTTTTCAATGTGTAAGGTGCGCGGCTTGCCATCTAAGCCCATGCGCCCCCTGTCATACAGGCGATACGTTGTATCGGATGATTGCTGCACTTCATACAGCAAATTACCGGGGCCGATGGCGTGTACTGTCCCCGCCGGGATGAACAGCACATCCCCCGGTTTGACGGCCTGCCGCACAAGGTAATCTTCCAGCGTCCCCTCACGGATCGCCTGTGCCATCGCATCGCGGGAGGTCCCCGGTTGCACCCCGATGACCAATTGTGCGCCGGGGTCTGTCGCCAAAATCACCCAGGCTTCCGTCTTGCCGCGTGGGTCGCCTTCCAGCGCCAAGGCTTGGTTATCATCGGGATGCACCTGTACCGATAACCATTGTTCAGCATCAAGCAATTTAATCAACAATGGGAACCCGGCTGCCGGGTCATTGCCCGCGCCGACTATCGCCGCGCCGTATGCCGTTAGCAAATCGCCAATTGTGCGACCTGCTAACGCGCCGTTGATTACAGTTGCCGTATCGTGGAGTTCCCAGGCTTCGCCATAGGGTTCGTCCGTCGGCAAATCCTTGTTCATAATCGTTTCTAAACGCCGTCCACCCCACACTTTGACGTGCATGGTGGGTTGCAGCAGCAGCGGATATAAGTCTGTCATCGTAGCCCTTCTGTCAGTATGCTGAATCGCCGCTTAGATTGTACCAGCTTATGGCCTATAATGACGGTAATTCAACAGCGAAAGGGAATGAGATAATGCGCTTAATCGCTCTGGTGTGTGTATTTTGCCTCGTGTTACCGACCTTTGCCCAAGATGACCCGCCCCCTTGCGACATCGACTTACAGGATGCCGCCGCCGCGCTCATCCGTGCGCAGGCGCAAGCCAGCAGCGGTGATGGTGCTGCCGCACTCGCCACCATCGCTGATGTGCAAGCGGCGCTGAACGCAATCCAATCGAATTGTGCCGGCATCACCCCTGCCGCAGAAGCCACCGATGAGCCAGAACCCGAAGTGACTGACGATAGTCCATTCCCCACGCAGGTTTACACGGCTAACGATAACGCTTATAGCTTCCTGATGCCGGCGGATTGGATATATAGCACCCGCGAAGGCACCGTGTTCGCCGGGACAACCGAGGCCGCCGCCAACGTCTTGACCGTTGTCAACGGCAGCTTACCACCGGGGCAACAAGGCGCGACGATTTCCATCGGCACCATGGATGAGATCGCCCCCATTTTAGATACCAGCGGCGGCGTGCGCGAGATCGTCACCGCCTATCAAAACGCATTCTTTAACGATTTTAACTTCAATGTGGAACAAGCGACGGCATACACCATCCCCGGTGATCGTGAGGCTTTAGGTTTTCGCTTTAGTGCATTAGATTACGAGGGCTTATTGCTGGCCTTCCGCTTGGATGCGTCTAATCTCGGCTTAGTATTAGTTTTATCTGCGCCAGGCGAAGGCGATGCGCTGGAAGAACTCGCGACGTTCATCGCCGGGAGTGTGGGGCCGCCGCGTTAAAGTAAGGTCGATGACCTGATATGCGTCGGGGTAAGGTAGCGTAATCGTAGGCCACAGACGATTGAGAGTGTGGTATGATTCGCCGCAGATTAGCGTTTGGTTTAATGGAGATAGTTACTATGCGTATACTCTTGTCCTTGCTCGTGTTGGGCGCTGCTGCGCTCTGGGCAAACCCCGCACACGCGCTTATTGATACGACGGCGTGCGAAAGCGTCGTACCTGGGGAAGAAATCAACGAAGATTGTCTTGAAACAATGGAAGACTTCCCTGAGCCGCGTGTATTGCCTATCCAGCAAGACGGTCTCACCTTGAGCACGTATAGCTTTTGGCGCGTGGAAAACACCCAACCGCCAGTCTTTAACGCACCAGGGGGCGCAGTCACGCGCAACATGAACCCCGGCTTTAACTTCGTCAACGTGGTGGATACCAACGTCGAAGGCTGGGTGCAAATCGAAACTGGCGAGTGGATCCAACGCGATTTTGTAGAATACAACGACCCCTCATATTTTATGGGTGTGCGCATTCTCGATGGTCTGGATAATCAATTCGCTTGGGTACTGGGGACGCTGTTCACCTCACCGACACCCGGCGCACGGCAAGATACCGAAAATGGCCGCCTGTTATTCCGCTATGACCTGATTAACATCTTCGCCACCGCCGTTGATGATGAGGGTTGGCGCTGGTATATGATCGGGCCGGATCAGTGGATTGAACAGCGTATGGTCGCCAAAGCCTTCAAGATCGAACGGCCAGAAGGCGTAGATGGGCGTTGGGTCGCCGTTGACCTCTACGAGCAAACGCTCATCGCTTATGAGGATGATACGCCCGTTTTTGCGACGCTTATCGCTACGGGTGTACCTGGTTGGGAGACAAACGAAGGCGTTTTTGAAGTCTGGGCACGGCTAGACCGTGATCGTATGTCCGGCGCAACCGGCGCACCGAACGGATGGGATCTACAGAGCGTGCCTTGGGTGATGTACTTCGACCAGAGCATCAGCTTACACGGCACCTACTGGCACGATAACTTTGGCTATCGTCAAAGCCGGGGCTGCGTTAACCTGAGCATCAGCGATGCCTCTTACGTGTACGACTTCCTCAATGGCACCGAAGCGATTAACGCAGACGGTGATCCGCTGAATTACGTCTACGTCCATGCCTCCGGCGAGTACCGCACCGACGGCGCAGCCACCAAGTAATTTAATTCTCCGGGTGGGTCAACGCGGCTTCGAGTTGATCCACCTTTGCTGTAGACACCAAACGAAAGCTAAAGCGATGCACCGCATCCCCGGCATAAACCGTCAACACAGGGATTGTGCTGTCGTCCTCTGTACGCCGTTCAACCGCAGTGATGGCGCTTAACGGCACGATGTGGTGTTCCGCCCATTCCAAGATTTCATCGACCTCAAACAGATAAAACCATGCCTCTTTTTGCTTATGGTCGTCTACTAACTCCGGCGGGGAAACCCGCTGCCAGGGCGTGCCCCGGATAACAGGAAAATGCGCAAGCGCCTGTGCATCGCCTGTCGGCACAATCACTAGTTGATCGGCAACAACCGTCAAGGTTATGGCTTTTGCGATGCCGTTTGGGTCGGTGTAATGGACTTTATGCACTTGCGCGGTCGGTTGGGGGCGCTCTGCGCCGGGAACAGGAATCATGTGTTTATGCCCTTCCTTGTAAACGGAGAAGAATCAACAGGCCAACGCCCCACACCACATAACCCGCCGCGATGGTCGGTAACAGGCCGCGCCCGTCGCGTGCCATCCACCACGCCACCAGCATAAACCCTAGCGTC
>DAOTTT010000049.1:0-5904 GCA_034437635.1 Anaerolineae bacterium
CCATTTATGGGCTTCCTAGCGTTTAATGTAGCCATCGGCTTTGAGCCGATGCGGGATATAGGCGTTATCTGAGTAGTTACAGTATTATACCGTTATTCGGGGAGAATGCGCGGTAAACGCACAATAAACGCGCTGCCTTCGCCTAGCACGCTGTCTACCGTAATTTCGCCGCCGTGTTGCTCCGTGATAGCTTTTGTAATCGACAAGCCCAAGCCCGTCCCTTCTTGGCGCTGGTGTTGCTCGGATTTCACGCGGAAGAATTTATCAAACAATTGCGGTATTGCATCCGCCGGGATGCCCAAGCCGTTATCAATAATGGCGATCTCGACATAATCATCATGTGGGGTCACTTCCAGGCGCACACGGCCACCATCTGGCGTGTACTTAATCGCATTACCCATCAGGTTGGAAAAAACCTGCTCCAAGCGCATCGGGTCCGCGTCGATGTTGACGGCTATTTCCGGCAGATCAAAGCTCAGGCTAATCTGCTTCTCCGATGCGGGTAACTCGTGCGCCTGCTTGAGCGACTCGATGACCTCGCGTAAATCTAAGGGGCGCAAGTCCAAGAGCAAACCGCTTTCGATCTGCGTCAGATCAAGCAAATTCGTCACCAGCGTGAACATCTTCTCCGCGCTGTTATAGATATGAGTCGCCATGTCGATGACTTCCTCCATCTTCAGCGGGATAGGCTCCATCATCAAAGAGGCATACCCCCGGATAACGTGAATGGGGTTTTTGAGATCGTGCGAAACCGTGTGTAACAGTTGGTCCTTGGTCTCGTTCAATTGGATGATCTCGCGGCGCTGTTGTGCTAACGTCATTTGGCTATTGACCCGCGCTAACACTTCTTCGATTTTATACGGCTTGATGATGTAATCCACAGCACCCGCCTCGAACGCCTCGACCTTATCGCCAAGCTCGTTTAACGCGGTGACGAAAATCACTGGGATGTGCGCCGTTTTAGGGTCAGCCTTCACCCGGCGGCAGACTTCAAAGCCGTTCATATTCGGCATGGAAATATCCAGCAGAATAAGATCAGGCAAATCTGTCGTCACCTGCAATTGGGCGAGCGCATCCGCGCCTCCTTCTGCTGTGCGCACAGCGTAATCATCGCGCGTAAGCATCCGCGCCATAATGTCACGGTTGGCCGCTAGATCATCCACAATAAGAATAGTGGCTTTATGTTGTGCGTTGTACGTCATCAATGCTACCTTTAGACAAAGACTTAACCATCCTTTATTATTTCATGAAAGAGGCTATCGTGCGGTATAAAAATTTTAACACTCTTTAGTATTTGCTTTGTATGGTGTAGGAAAAAGGTTTAATTCACATCGAGTTAAAATAAGTTGAGCATTTAAGTCCAATACAAACCAATTCCATCGTATGCCGTGATAGCATAGAGGCGCTCGAATCGCATAGAATCATAAAGCCTATTGTATGTTTAGCATCAAAGAAAGTTGGCAACGCACGCTCTGGATCGTCTTCTTCGCGCAGGTGTGTACGGCTATTGGATTTTCCATCATTTTCCCGTTTTTGCCGCTCTACGTGGACGATCTCGGCACCAATACAAACATCAGCCTAGAGTTCTGGGCGGGGATGGTGTTTAGCGCCCAAGCCATCACCATGATGATTGCTTCGCCCATCTGGGGCGCGGTGGCGGATCGCTACGGGCGCAAGATCATGCTAGAGCGGGCGTTGTTCGGCGGGATGATTATCATCACCCTCATGGCCTTCGCCCGTACTGCGGAAGAACTGGTGTTGCTGCGGGCAATACAAGGGCTTATTACGGGCACCGTCGCGGCGGCTAACGCGCTGGTGGCCTCCGTCGCCCCGCGTGACCGCACCGGCTACGCGATGGGGTTAATCCAAGTGGCGCTATGGGGCGGGGTCGCGCTGGGGCCACTCATCGGTGGCCTGATGGCCGATGCCTTTGGCTTCCGCGTGCCGTTTTTGTTCACCGGCAGCTTATTGTTCATCGCCGGTTTGATGATCCACTTTGGCGTTAAAGAGGACTTCACCCAAGAAGCCCGCAATAAAGCCCGCAGCCAAGGCTTCATCGCGGAATGGCGGCATGTGATGAGTATGCCCGGCGTGATGCAAACCTACGTCATCCGCTTTATGACGGGCTTAAGCCGCTCCATGCTGATCCCGATTATGCCCTTGTTCGTCAGTATGCTGTTGATGGAGCAGACATTCTCCGTCACGCCGGAATATTATGAGGAATTAGGCGTTGCCCTCATCGGCGTGAGCACCATCACCGGGTTAGTGGTGGGCGTGCGGTCGGCGGCAAGCACGTTTAGCGCGGTCTATCTTGGCCGTTTAGGGGATCGCATCGGCCATCGGACGATTGTGCTATGGTGCGCGGGGATCGCGGCGGTGTTCTATGTGCCGCAAGCCTTCGTCAATGAGCCTTGGCAACTGCTCGTGCTGACCTTCATCACGGGGTTAAGCATTGGCGGCTTGGTCGCCTCGCCGAGTGCGCTGCTCACGCGGTACACCGAACCCGGCGAAGAAGGCGCGGTCTTCGGCTTGGATAACAGCGTACTCGCGGCATCACGGGCGATTGCGCCCTTGGTCGGCGCAGGGATCGCCGCGTGGTTGGGCTTGCGCATCGCCTTCTTGACGGCGGCGGGGGTGTTCGTCGTCGTGTTGATCGTCACCGCCCTGCTTTTACCACAAGACCGCCCGCAAGTCGTGACGGTCAGCGAGCCAGAACCCGACCTTGAACTCAAACCGGCTGCTGCTAGCACCGATTAGCCGAGATTGAGTTCCCCATTGTGATAGGCTGCTATAAATGCCTGCCCAACAGTGAGCAAATCTTCCGCTGCGGCAGGCTCCGCGAACGTCAGATGATAGCGCATCCGCGCATCCGTGTTGCCCTGCTTCTGCTCATAGGTACGCGCCGCTTGATACAGACGATTAGACCATGTGGATAGCGGCGTATCGTACAAGGCAAACGCAGTATTCTGCAAGATGATTGACAGCATCGGCATGATTTCCATTTCAAGGACAATCGTCAACGCTTCGACGGTGTAAGCCAGCCCCTCGCGGAATTCGCCCATCTTCATCAACGCCAAGCCTAAGCCGCGCAAAGCCACTGCCGACGCTTGCTTAATGTCGTAAGGTTTGACGATCTCGTAACCCGCTTGGTACGCCTTCGTCGCATCAGCATAATGCTCTCGGTGGATTTCCATATCACCAATTCCAAAATACGTCCGGGCAACGCCGATTTCATCGCCAACCTCACGGGAGATTGCCAATCCTTGCTGGTAAGCGTCCATCGCTTCGTCGTATCGCTCAAGCACCGTTGCGTTATCCGCATAGCCCTTCAACGCGATCGACTGTCCAACCAGATCACCAATCGCCTCGCACAAGGCTAAGCACTCCATATAGGCGTTAGCGGCATCCTCAGAGCGCCCGCGAAACTCCGACACATGCGCGTAATTATTGATGAAGATCGCTTCCATGCGAATATCACCGAGCATCTGCGCTAATTGACCGCCTTCTATGGCGAGTGCTTCCGCTTCGTTAAGGTCGCCAACATCAACGGCGATCGAGCCTAAATAGACCAAACACCATGCCACCGTGCGCAGATGGTTGACCGCTTGCGCCATTTCGCGGCCTTCTTGGAGCATCGCCCGCGCTTTGTCATAATCTGATATCAGGTAGTAAATCAACCCACGCAGGTATAACGCCGCCGCGATAAACGCCCGGTTGCCGGATTGCTGCGCTAGGGTGAGCATCTTATCTGCGTTCTCTTGTGCGGCGGGGATATTGGTCAGGCTGTAATAGATCTCGGTCGCCGTGCGATAAATTTCGATCTGTAGCGATACGGGATAATCAGGTTCAATTGTCGCTAAAACAGCCGCAATATGCGGCTCGGCTTCGTCCGGTTCCCCGCGTGTATGGAGTACCCCGGCCAGCCCACTCCGCGCACGGGCATAGAGCGTCGGGTCGTCCAAATTCTGTGCCAAATTTACGCCATCTTGATAGTATTTAAACGCATCATCATAGGCGCTCAGTTGGGTAAACGTCATGCCCATGCTGCATAAATGCTGCACCATGCTTGGCATATCATCCAGCATCCGTGCAGCATCCAACCCGGATTGATACCAGGCGATCTTTTCATCCGGCATGATATGCTGGTCAAGAAGATCCCCGTGTATCCCTGCGTAGTCGTTTGCCATTTGTAAGACATCCGGCCCAGCATGGGTGTTGGTCGTCGCCCACCATTGGCCTTGCTGGATTTGCGAAAACTCATCGTTGAGTTGAACCAGGATGTTTTTTTCAGCGTTAAAATCCGTCGTATAAACGGTATTAATCACCTGGATGCGCTGGCAATAGTAATTTGCAAAGCGCATCTGCGCCTGCTGAAACGTCTGCGGACTCAGCATCGCAGTTTCTCCAATTACAATATTCACGATTCCCCACTTCAGTTTATCTATACCAAACCAATTGTGCCAGCCTTTCTTAAGGTACAAAATCATTGAATTAGCTATACGATAAAGGTGTCTATAAAGTGAAATCTACCTGAGGAGATGTTACTGTGCCAGCCAAATATGTTGCTCAAACTTTTGTTGCTGCATCACCGGATGCAATGGTGATCGGCCAAGCTGTGCAAGCCTTTGCGGAAAACATCCAAGCCGATGTCATCAAGCCCATCTTGCCTAAGCACGGCTTTGAGGAAATTGACCCGGAGAAATGGTATCCGCACCAAGCCTGGATGGATGTGCTCAAAGAAGTCAACGATACACTCGGCGGGAGCGCATCACAAGTTTTTATCGCATTTGGTAAACAAGTGGTCGAAAGTGCCGTTATGCCGCCAGAGATCAAGAGTATCCCTGATGTGCTCGACGCGCTCCACGCGATCCACCATCTCAACTTACAAAACGTACCCGATGACGAGGGCTACGCGATCGAAAAGATCAAAGAACAGCATTATAATGTCTACGAGAACACGCCTAATCCTAGTGATACCATTTATGGGTTTATCTGGGGCTTGGTGGCACGGTTCCGCAAAAAGGGTGAAAATTTCGTCGTGAGGGTCATCCCCAACCCGAAGCCGGACACACAACCCGGCACGGTCTTTGAAGTCCGCTGGGGTAATGAAGCCTAAGCATCATATTGGGGCAGGCCGCTGTGGTCTGCCCCAATATAAACGTGCTTTTAAACGAGCTTCGCGTCTAAGGTAATTTCTTCCACACCACCTAGCGCCCGGCTGATGATGCAATTGGCCTTGGCATCTTCCGCAAATTCTTGGAACTTATCCGCATCAATACCAGGGACGCTGGCTTCTACGCTCAGTTCAATTTTGGTGATGGTCGGCACATCGTTCTTGCGCTCCATCTTGACGTTGGCTGTCGCATGGACGAAGTTGGGGGTCATGTCGGCGCGTTCCAGCGCAGCATTAAGCGCCATCGCAAAGCACCCAGCATGAGCCGCGCCGATCAGTTCTTCGGGATTGGTGCCGGGGCCTTCTTCAAAGCGGCTGCTAAACGAATACTGGCCTTCATACGCCCCGCTACCTAGCGTGAGCGTGCCTTTACCCTCTTTGAGTGTACCTTCCCAACGAGCATCTGCTTTACGTGCTGCCATATAAAATTCTCCTTATGAAATTAAGTCTTCAGAAAAATGATACCAACAGTACGGCATCGGCGGGCGTTCTCTATGGAAATGCTCACCAAAAAGTTTAGGGTTATTGGTCGTTAGTTTTTAGTTGTTCAACTTGTTAGAGTAAACAGCTATAAGCATACTGCCCCGGTTCAAAACCGGGGGCTAGTCTACTGCAAAACTCGTAAACGGGCTGTATAAAATGATCTTTCGCGTTGACAAGCCCGTTTACGGGCTTCCTAGCGTTTAATGTAGCCATCGGCTTTGAGCCGATGCGGGATATACCTGAGTAGT
>DAOTTT010000050.1:0-4757 GCA_034437635.1 Anaerolineae bacterium
GATAACAGTGACACTTCGCACTGTTGATATTTCCGGCCAATTACGAACTTGGTCAACAAATGCTGCGTCCATACGTACTTCTATGCTATTGGCTACAAATACAGTGCGCGAAACAATCTGTGCATTGATCGGCGGAGCCGTCAATTGGTCAATCACTTCTTGTTGCTGTAAAGAAGCACGTAATAAGGCCAACGATAAAGCAAAGACTGATGTGTTTTCATCTGTAAAATCTGCGACACTAGGGCGAGCAAACATTATAACATAATTTGCAACATTTGTACTTTGGAGTGGCATGATTGAAGGCGTAACTTGAACATAAGTTACACTATGCTGAGACAGTGTAATTGTAAGTCCCGCAGCTCCCCCAAGAGCTATTATTAACAGTGCTATGTTTATAAATATTACGCGCATAGAATATGGCTCAAAAGTACCCCTAACGCGGTGAATATTAACCTAGATTCGTATTTTATGCAAAGTTTAATTTTACATTTTGTCCATATTTTCATGTTATAATGAGCTTTATGATGATTTTTGTAATGATTTCCCCCATGCGAATGCTCACCGAACAATCTACGGGTAGTCGGTTTATTCGGCATGGCACATAATCACCTGTCGATTAACATTGTGTGATGACCGTCTGCCCTCCCTGGCAGGCGGTTTTTGGTTTAGCGTAAAATCAGTCAAGGGCAGCGAAGGTTTGTACCTAGAAGGAAAAGACAACCTATGAGCAAAAATATTCTCGTTTCTGTAGCATGGCCGTATGCCAATGGTGATCTCCATGTCGGGCACTTGGCTGGCGCGTATCTCCCGGCGGATATTTTCGCCCGGTATCATCGTTTAAAGGGCAACCGCGTGTTGATGGTCTCCGGCTCGGACAGTCACGGCACGCCGATCAGCTTAGAAGCCGACAAGCGCGGCATCACCCCGCGTGAGGTCTTCGAGCGTTATCATGATCGCTTTTTGAAGACGCAGCAAAAGCTCGGCATCAGCTACGATCTGTTCACCCATACCGACACCGAAAATCATCATCAAGTCGCGCAGGATATTTTCTCGTTACTATTAGAACGTGGCTTTCTTTATAAGGAAGCGCAGCAACTCTTATATAGTGAAAAAGAAGATCGCTTCTTGCCGGATCGCTACGTCGAGGGTACCTGCTACATCTGTGGTTACGAAAGCGCACGCGGCGACCAATGCGACAACTGCGGTAGTCTGATGGATGCAACCAAGCTCATCAACCCGCACAACCGCAGCGACCCCGACGACAAGCTGATTGTCCGCGAGAGTGAGCATTACTTCCTGGATTTGAGCAAGACGGCGCAAAATCTGCTGGATTATCTGGAAACCAACCAGGGGCGCTGGCGGCCTAACGTCATTAACTTCACCGCGAACCAGATTAAGCGCGGCGTGGATAACGGCTTGCGCGGACGGGCGTATACCCGTGATCTCAATTGGGGTGTGCCCGTCCCGGTAGAAGGCTGGGAAGACAAGCGCATCTATGTGTGGTTCGAGGCGGTCAACGGCTATTTGACGGCCAGCATCGAATGGGCGAAGAACAACGGCGACCCGGAAGCGTGGAAGCAATGGTGGTATAACCCCGATGCCGAAACCTATTACTTCATCGGCAAGGATAACATCCCCTTCCATACGCAGATTTGGCCGGCGGAGTTGATCGGCATTGATGGCATTTACAACGACGGCAGCGATACGCCGCTCAACCTGCCCTATGATGTGCCGGCCAATGAATTTATGAACATCGAAGGCAAGCAATTTTCAAAGAGCCGCAATTGGGCGATCTGGGCACCGGATATTCTCGAACGCTATCAAGCGGATGCGTTGCGCTTCTACGTGGCGCGGACCTTCCCGGAAAGCAGCGACACAGACTTTAGTTGGGAAGGCTTCTTCGCACGGGTGAATAACGAACTCGTCGCCGCGTGGGGTAACTTGGTCAACCGGATGCTTGGCTTTGCCTACAAGCGTTTTGATGGCATTGTGCCACAGCCGGGCACACTCACCGAAGCCGATGAAGCCATCATCGCCGCCAGCGAAGCCGCCTTCGACCAAGTAGGCGATTTAATCGAGCGCGTCAAGCTCAAAGAAGGCTTGGACGTTGCCCTGGGTGTCGTGCGCGATGCCAACGCTTACCTCAACGAGCAAGAACCCTGGAAGACGATCAAGGAAGACCCGGCAGTTGCCGCCCGGACGATCTATGCGATTTTGAAGGTTATCGACAATTTGAAGACGGTACTTGCGCCGTATCTGCCGTTTAGCTCGCAGGATGTCCATAACTATCTGGGATACGACGGCCAGATTTTCGGTGAATTGAACATCGAGACGTTCAGCGAGGCCACCCGCGACCATAGCGCCCTCACCTATGATGCAAGCGCGGCCATCGGCACATGGTCAAAGAGCGACCTCCAACCGGGGCAAGCCTTGCGCAAACCTGCGCCGCTGTTCACCAAACTAGATGAAGAGATCATCGAGGAAGAGCGGAGTCATTTAGGCCAACCCCGCGAGGAGACGCCAATCGAGTAGAGGTATAATTAAAAACAAACAAGGAGTAGCAAAATAATACTCCTTGTTATTTATTGAAGAATCTGATAGCTGAGTAGGCGTATTAAATAAACTCACGTCTTACACCTGAACTTACAACAAGAGATTCCATGTTGTGTCGATGTTCTAATTGTTTTTCTGAGGCTTTTCCAGAATTTAAATTACCCCAATGTTCGCGGCAGTAATCTGGAAAAGCGCGTAACTACTCAGGTAAAGCCTATATCCCGCATCGGCTCAAAGCCGATGGCTACATTAGCCCGTAAACGGGCTAGTCAGCGTGAAAGATCAATTTTATACAGCCCGTTTACGGGCGGCGCATACATGCGCTGAAGTGGGCTAGCCCCCGGTTTTGAATCGGGGCAGTAATTTTAAAATCAAAAACATATTGAGTGGGTTTTGCTCATATCATCCCTCAAACTCAACTTATGGGTAAAGCATAGCCCTCATGGAGAGGGATTTACAAAAGCGTTTTTCTCCCCCTCTACCAGTGCCGAAGGCACGTTCCGGAGAGGGGGCGGGGGCTGGCGAAGGTATCACCACATCACGAAGCGTTTATTCTCTGGAAAAGCCTTATAAGCAAAATTATCGTTACCCGGATGTGACTGTCTTCTGTGGTGATCCCGTTTTTGTGCCGGGGTAGCACCATCTTGCAGTTATCCCACGTTAAAGCGTTCTTTAACTGCATCTGGTATGCTTTGTCATTAGAGATAATCAAACAAAGGGGAAACAGATGCAAGACGAAGCGAAAAAGCAGGGGCCGTTGGTCGTGATCGTGTCCAACCGGGGGCCTTTTTCGTTTACAGCCAATGCAGATGGAACGTTTAAGCAAACACGCGGCCAAGGTGGGCTAGTAACCGCCCTCGCCGGGGTGATTAACCATTATGACGTGCTGTGGATCGCCGCCGCACTCAGCAAAGATGACGAAAAATGGGCGCAGGCGCACGACGACCAACCGCAACAAGCCGAAGATACACGGCTGCAATTGGTGCGCATCCCCAAGAAGACATACGACTATTACTATAACCACATCGCTAACCCGCTGCTGTGGTTTATCCACCATCAGATGTGGAACACGCCGCGCAAACCCGATATTGATAAATCCACATGGGATGCGTGGGAAAAGGGCTATAAGGCCGTCAACGAACGCATGGCCGATGCCGTCTATGAGCAGATTAAAGATGTAGAGCGCCCGGTGATCGTGCTGCCGCAGGATTATCACCTGTACCTGCTGCCGCATTTCTTGCGCAAAAAAGCCGGGGACAAAGTGCAAATTCAACCGTTCGTGCATATCCCCTGGCCGGGGCCGGACGGCTGGCGCTTGCTGCCGGAAGGCATGCGTGCGCCGATTGTAGACAGCCTGCTCAACAGTAACCGGATCGGCTTCCAGACTAAGCGCGATGCGTTTAACTTCGTGCAGACCTGCCGCTTTTACCTGGATGACGCGCACTCACACGGCAGCCGCGACAGCATCGAATACAAAAAACGCACCATCAAAGCCATGAGCTACCCCATCTCCATTGATACGGAAAAGCTCAAAAACTTGCGCCAAGAAGACCAAACGCGCCTGCTCAAAAGCCGTTTGATGGGCATCGCCGGGGATAGCAAGATCATCTTGCGTGTGGATCGCATCGAACCGAGCAAGAATATCTTGCGCGGGCTGCAAGCCTTCCGCGAATTGCTGGAACGCAAGCCCAAGCATCGCGGGCGCGTGCAGATGCTCATGTTGTTGGTGCCATCGCGCATGGACGTTGAAGAATATCAAGACTATCTGCAAGCGGTCATGTCAGAAGCCGGGATGATTAACGCCGAGTATAGCGACTCCTTCTGGGAACCGGTGCGTATTATCGTCGGCGACAATTACCCGCGTGCTATCGCCGCTTTCCAGATTTACGATGTGCTGTTGGTCAACCCGATTGCGGACGGCATGAACCTGGTCGCCAAAGAAGGCGCGTTAGTCAATGAGCGTAACGGCGTGCTGATTTTGTCGGAAAACGCCGGGGCATTCTACGAACTGGGCGATCAAGCCTTGGTCATCAACCCATTTGACATCCATTCAACCGCGTTAGCGATGGATCAAGCCCTTACCATGTCCGCTGCGGAGCGCGAAAAACGCGCCAAAGCCATGCAGCGCCAAGTGGAACATGCCAACGTCAAGATGTGGTTCCGCGGCCAACTAGAAGACGCACTCGCCGCAATGGGCATAGAGG
>DAOTTT010000051.1:0-10380 GCA_034437635.1 Anaerolineae bacterium
GATCCATATTAACGTGAATGTGGCCGCCGATGGCGAGCCGCCCTTCCCGGTCTAGCAGATAATCCGTCGCTTCTTCTTCCGGTGTGTCGGGGCGTAACATCGCCTCGTCATCCCCTGGCACGGCATGAAAACCGATGACATAGCCGTAACCGTCCACGCTCACGCCGGTTTCGCGGCCTAGTGTTTTTGCCAGCCATTCGTAATCATCCCAACTCAGTTGGGCTAAGTTCCAGTTCAGCACTGCGTCAATAATGGTACGGCCTTTGTGCAGCTTGCTAAAGGCTTCTTCGTCCTTAGCCGGGGGGAGCTTAAAGCGTTCCCCGGTGACTAAGTAGCGGTCGGTGTTGCCGCCGATGACTTTGACTTTATCATCGCCTAACGTGGCTTGTTGCTCACGGATCGCCTGGATCACGGCGGCGGGTTGTGCGCCAAAAGCGCAATAATCGCCTAGATGCCAGATTAAATCGACCTCTCCGACCTGGGCGAGATCTGCTAACACCGCATCAAAGGCGGTCATATTGCCGTGAATGTCCGAGATCACTGCTAATTTCACTGTGGGTTTCCCTTTTCATCGCCAATCGTTTAAGGTCGATAGTAGCATAAGTTCCTTTATGGTGGATAAGGGTTAACCGCCGAGTGGCGTTGCTTCTTCCCACCATTCCGGGCGTTTTTTCTGCTTGTCATCAAGTTTAAGACGTTTATCGGATTCGCGCTCCGGGTGCAGCCCGCTAACCTCATCATACGTGGCGAAGATCGGTTTGATGTCTTCTTCGATGTCGCCATGAGTATAAAATGGCCCGGTAAAGCTGATCGTCTTGATGCTGTAATCCATCCGCGCGGCGATCATCGGTATATTGGCCTTATGCGCCATCCAATAGAAGCCTGTACGCCAATGGTCGGTTTTTTTGCGTGTGCCTTCCGGCGCGACCAACAACAGCAGATCGTCCGACTCTTTGATTAATGTGGCGATCTGGTCAACGAGGTTGCGGCTTTTATCGCGTTTGATGCCTAGCCCGCCCGTCCATTTGACAAAAGACCCGGCTAAGCCCTTCGTAAATTCTTCCTTGACCACCCAGCGCAGGTTAGTCCGTGAGATCCAACTCGTCATGATGAGGTTCCACCCGTCCCAATTGCTGGTGTGGGGCGCGGCGATGACCAATAGGCACGGGTCATCAGGTATGACTCCTTTGAGCTTCCAGCCTGCGATCCAAAAATAAAAAATCCCAAACCACTTGAGTAGGATGCTACGGCTTGGCGGTCGTTTATTGACAAATTCAGCGGTTACTCGTCGCATCTGTTTTTCCTTGCCTTTGCTTTGCGTTCGTCCGTTTAATGTAACACGCAACCGCCGTTTTCGGCACGTAACGCATAGGATTGTATGCAACACCGGTTAATGCTATGCTATTTGCGCGTTTTACGGCTGGCTGTGCGCTGTGCATAGCTCGAATGAAGTAGAGAATCTATGTCTCCAGATATTGTATTGATTGTTTTGGATACCTTGCGCCGCGATCGTTTATCGATCTACGGCCACACACAAGAGACCTCCCCCGCGTTTGATCGCTTCGCGGAACGGGCGACTCTGTTTGATCGGGCAATCGCCCCAGCACAATGGACGGTGCCGTCTCATGCGTCAATGTTTACGGGCCTTTACCCGACAACCCATCAATTGACCCAGGCCAACGGCAAGCTCTCGCCGTATGTGCCAACACTGGCGGAAATCCTGCGGGCGAATGGGTATCAAACGGCTGGTTTTTGCAATAATCCGCTGGTGGGGGTGTTGGATAACGGCCTCACACGCGGTTTTACACACTTTTACAATTATGCCGGGGCAGCGCCCAACCGCCCGCGTGATGTCACGCGGAGCGCCGTTCGCCTGGCGATCGCCAACCGCTGGCGTAAGTTTGCGATGGCTGTTAGCCAGCAGTTTGCACATAACGATGCGCTTTTCCGCTTGTCGTTGCATCCTTTGCTTACGCCCATCTGGACGCGCTCCGTCAATTACAAGGGTAACACGTCCAACGCGATTGATGATGTGATCGACACACTCAACACACATCGTAGCGGCGGCAGAGAACAACCGCTGTTTACCTTCCTCAATCTCATGGGTGGGCATATGCCTTACCGTCCCCCGCGTGATTATTTGGAGCGGTTCGCGCCGGAAAAAGACCGCGCCGCCTATAAGTTCATGGCGCGGTTTAATGCAGACGCGGCGCGTTGGGCAAGCCCCACCGACCCACCATTGACCGCTGATGAACGCGCTATTATTGATGGTTTTTATAATGCGGAAGTCGCCCACCAAGATTATCACCTGGGGCGCTTGCTGCACGCATTAGAGGCCAACGGCGCATTAGATGACACGATGGTGATTATCGTCGCCGATCATGGTGAGGGGCACGGCGATCATGATTTCTTCGGCCATAGTTTCGTGGTCTATCAGGAATTGGTGCATGTGCCGTTGGCGATCTCTTACCCGGCGCAATTCCCATCGGGCAAGCGCGTGAGTACCAACATCAGCACCCGGCGCTTATTCCATACTGTGCTGGATGCTGCATCCATCACGCCGCCCTTGGATGACGTACATCCAAACGCGGATGTAGACGGTTTGACGCTGCGCCGGTCTACGAACTGCAAGCCGGATACCGAAAATGGCTTGGTCTTTGCGGAGGCAATCCCGCCGCAGACCTTCTTAAGCGTGCTTAAGCATCGTAACCCAGCGGCCATTGATCGTTTACAACTCACGCTGCCCCGGCGCGGTGTATACCATGATGCGTATAAGTTGGCGATGGTCGATCAAGAGATCGAAGGCTTGTTCAACGTGAGCGATGATCCCGCCGAAGAAACGGACATCACCGCGCAGAACGCCACCTTAGCCGGGGAACTCCAGGGACAGATTGACGCTTTCGTCCATGCGGCAGAGCAGCAGCGCGTGGACGGTGCCAGCGTCAGCGGCATGGATGATACCATGAAAGATAACTTACGGGCATTGGGGTATCTTGAGTGAAAGCCTTACATATCATCGCACGGTTAAACATTGGCGGGGCGGCCAACACAACGATCTTATTGGTGGATAACCTGCGGCATGTTGACGTAGAGACGCGCTTAGTCACCGGGCAGGTGGGTGAAAACGAGGGCGATATGGCGTACTTTGCCGATGCCTATGGCGTTGAACCGGAATACTTGCCCACATTAGGCCGGGAAATTTCGCCCTTAAACGATCTCCGCACGATCTGGCAACTGTATCGCATCATGCGGCGCTGGAAGCCGGATGTCGTACACACGCACACGGCCAAAGCGGGCTTGGTGGGGCGACTGGCGGCGTGGTTGGCGCGGGTGCCGGTGCGCGTGCATACTTTTCATGGGCATGTGTTCAAAGGCTATTTTAGCCCTCGCAAGACGCAATTTTACCTCACGCTGGAACGCTTGATGGCGCGGTTAAGCACGGCAATTGTTACCGTGAGCGATGCCCAAAAGGACGAACTCAGCCGCGTGTATAAGGTGGCTCCAGCGGAAAAGTTCTCCGTGCAAGAATACGGCTTTGACCTGCAACCGCTGACAGTCCGCCCGTCGCAAGCGGATATTGATGCTTTTATCACGGCGCACAAGCTCCCGCCGGGGCCAAAATTAGTCGGTATCATTGGGCGCTTGGTGCCGATTAAAAACCATGATCTCTTTTTGCAGGCGGCGACACAGGTCGCCGCGCAGCGTGATGATGTGCATTTTGTCATCGCCGGGGATGGCGAACGCCGCGACGAACTCCGCGCACAGGTCGCCATGCTGAAGATGCAAGAGCGCGTCACCTTCACCGGGTGGATTACCGACATCAAGCCGGTGATGGCGGCCTTAGATATGATGGTGCTTACATCGAACAACGAAGGCACGCCCGTTTCCATCATAGAAGCGATGGCGGCGGGCTTGCCCGTCATCAGTACGGATGTGGGCGGCGTGCGTGATATTCTGCGTGATGGCGAGCTGGGGCAGGTTATCCCATCGGGGGATGTGGACGCACTCGCGGCGGCCATGCTTAAGGCGTTGGACGGCAGCCATCCCGACCCGGCAGCCGCTCGCGCAATGGCCTTAACCCGCTTTGACCTCAAAGCACGGGCGCAAGCGATGCGTGCGCTCTACGATAGGCTGAGAAAATAACAATCGGCCTACAAAAACCATGCTATTTAGCACCCTGATCTGCATCGGGGTGTTTTAGAATCTGTATATGAGTAAGACTTAAAAAATAATAAGGATGTATACATTATGGCTTTCACTAAAGAGGACGCGCTCGATTATCATCGCAGAGGCCGTCCAGGAAAAATACAAGTTACCCCCACTAAACCCCTCACCACACAATTACACCTATCACTGGCCTATTCTCCGGGTGTTGCAGAAGCTGTGCTAGAAATTGACCGCGACCCGATGCAAGTCTTTGAGTTGACCGCACGCGGTAACTTGGTGGCGGTGGTCTCTAATGGCACGGCGATCTTGGGCTTGGGCAATCGCGGGCCGGAAGCGTCCAAGCCGGTGATGGAAGGTAAAGGCGTGCTGTTTAAGCGGTTTGCGGATATTGATGTATTTGATATTGAGATTGACGCGACTACGCCGGAAGAAATTATCGCTGTGGTCAAGGCGCTTGCGCCGACCTTCGGCGGCATCAACTTAGAAGACATCAAAGCGCCGGATGCGTTTGAAGTGGAAGAACGCCTTAAAGAAGAACTCGATATTCCCGTTTTTCACGATGACCAACATGGTACGGCAATTATCTCCGGCGCGGCTTTGCTCAATGCGTGCGAAGTCGCAGGTAAAAAGCTGGAAGACCTTAAAATCGTCGTCAATGGTGCCGGGGCGAGTGCCATCGCAACGTCCAAGTTCTATGTGTCGTTGGGTGTTCAGCTAGCTAACATCACGATGGTGGACTCCAAGGGCGTGATCTACAAAGGCCGTGAAGCCGGGATGAACAAGTATAAAGAACAGTTCGCCGCCGAAACCGATGCGCGTACCCTAGAAGATGCCTGTGTCGGCGCGGATATGATCTTGGGTTTATCGGTGGCCGGGTCTGTGACGCAAGACATGGTTAAGGGCATGGCTAAAGACCCGTTTATCTTCGTGCTGGCAAACCCCATGCCGGAAATCATGCCGGAGGATGCGCTGGCCGTCCGCCCGGATGCCATCATCGGTACAGGCCGCAGCGACTACCCGAATCAGATCAACAATGTGTTGGGTTTTCCGTTCTTGTTCCGTGGGGCGCTGGATGTGAACGCGACCAGCATCAACGAACCGATGAAGCAGGCTGCCGCCCGTGCCTTGGCACAATTGGCGCATGAAGACGTACCCGACAGCGTACTATCCGCATATGGCCTGACTCAACTCAAGTTTGGCAAAGAATATCTAATCCCCAAACCGCTTGACCCGCGTGTGCTGCTTTACGTCGCGCCAGCAGTGGCGAAGGCGGCGATGGAAAGCGGCGCCGCCCGCCGTGAGATTGACCTCAAGACGTACACCAAAGAGTTGATCGCCCGGCAAGGGCAAGGGCAACTTGTGCGTAATACGCTCATCAGCAAAGCGCGGATGGGCGACAAGAAGCGCGTTGTCTATGGCGAGGGCGAACACCCGCGCATCTTACGGGCGGCGTATCAAGTGTATACGGAAGGTCTCGCCGAGCCGATCTTACTGGCGGAAAAAGAGACGGTGCAAAAGCTCATCAAAGAATTAGGGTTGGATTTCGACCCGCAGATTATTACCCCGCGTGATGAACATCGGGAAGACTTCGTGCAAGCATACCTGGATATGCGCTCGCGCAAAGGCGTAAGTCGGGCGCGGGCGCGTAGCCTTGTGGAAGGCCGCACGCACTACGGCTTGATGATGGTCAAGTTAGGCGAAGCGGATGCTTTCATCAGTGGTGTAACGCACGAATACCCGGACATTATGCGCCCGGCGTTGCAGGTCTTCGGCACGCGCCCCGGCACCCATAAAGCCAGTGGTATTTACTTGACGATTGTCCAAGGGCGGGTGTTGATCTTCACGGATACGACCGTCAACATTGAACCGGATGCCGACACACTCGCGGAAATTGCGATCTTAGCCAATGACTTCGCGCAGACGCTCGACATTGAACCGCGTGTGGCGATGTTGTCCTTCTCGAACTTTGGCAGCACGCCGCATCCGCGATCATATGTTGTGCGCGATGCCGTGAAGATGGTCCATGAGCGCCGCCCGGATATTATGGTCGATGGTGAGATGCAGGCGGATACTGCCGTTGTGGAAGCCATCGTTGATGATCGGTATCCCTTCAGCAAAGTGAAGAATGCCAATGTCCTCGTCTTCCCGGATCTCGGCGCGGCGAACATCGCCTATAAACTGCTGGATCGCTTGACCGAAGCGGAGGCCATCGGGCCGATCTTGTTAGGGATGGGCGCACCGGTGCATGTGCTGCAAGCCGGGGATGAAGTTGAAGACATTGTGACGATGACGGCTGTCGCTGTGATGGACGCTCAATCACGCGATGCTGACTCTTGATTAATGGCGTATGTCTCCGCGAAGTAACCTGCGGTGATGCCACAGGCTGCGGCGATAAATAAGCCGATCTTATTGGGGAGGCCGTCGAATAATACGGCGGTACTCCCGGCCACGATCACCGCGATCAGCATCGGGTGGGTGATAATCAGCGGTACGACAATGCCGATAAATGTGACGACCATCGCAAAGTCTAGCCCCCAACTGGCGGCATCCTCAAACGCACTCCCGGCAATCACGCCGATGAGCGTGCAAATCTGCCAATTGGTATACATCGCCACAGCCGAGCCGAAGAAAAACCAATGTTTATAGGGTGCGTCGTCTGCTTTGATGTAACGCTTGATCGTCACAGCGTAACTTTCATCCGTCAGCCAGAAGCCCAACGGTAACAACCACCGTTGCGGTAGATGGTTCATATACGGCGCGAGTGATGCGCTGTAGAGTGCATGGCGCAAGTTAACGATAAACGTCGTCAAAATGATGATGGGGGCCGCTGCCCCTGCGCCGACTAACCCCGCTGCGATAAACTGCGCCGACCCAGCGAATACAAACAACGACATGCCCAGCGTCCCCGCCGGGGAAAGCCCGTTATTGACGCCTATCGCGCCGAAGATAATGCCAAAGGGGATGGCTCCGGCAATCAGCGGGAGTGTCGCCCGCACGCCCGCGCTGAATTCTTGCTTTGGTGTCGTGATGCCCTGTGCCACGTTTTATACCTCATACGCCCAAGTTTGATGATTGTACCGCCTAATCATACAAAATTGTTGCATTGTTTTGTTTTGGCTGGATATTTTCTATACTAGAGCGTGATGATTTTGGTATAAAGGGATTTACAATGCTATTAAACCTTACGCCTGACCAACTGCTGACAACCACCCGCGCTGTACGCAAGCGCCTAGATTTTGATCGCCCGGTAGAAATGGATGTGCTCAAGGAATGCTTGGAAATTGCGCTCCAAGCGCCGAGTGGCTCCAATATGCAAAGCTGGCAATTTATCTTCGTGACTGATGAAGAGAAGCGCAAGGCTCTAGCGGATTTGTACCGCCAGGGATGGGAAATCTATAAGCAGATGCCGGGTTCTGCTTACGAGATTAATCGCGAAACGCCGGAAAGCAGCGCCAACCAAGATAAGGTGGTCTCTTCTGCGGAGTATCTCGTGGAAAACATTCACCGTGTGCCGGTCTTCTTGATTCCGTGTGTGTATGGTCGTCCAGAATCGTTGGGTGAGCGTGCCAACATTATTGATGCTAGTGTTTATGGCTCAATTTGCCCGGCAGTATGGAGTTTTATGTTGGCTGCGCGGGCGCGGGGCATCGGCACATCGTGGACAACGGTGCATTTGATGTTTGAGGAACAAGCAGCGCAGATTCTCGGCATCCCCTATGAGCAAGTGCTGCAAATCTGTCTTGTGCCGATCGGCTATACCATCGGCACGGAATTCAAGCCGGGGCCACGTCGTCCGCTTGAGTCTGTCTTGCACGTCAACGAGTGGTAAGCAACATGAGATGTGAAGACCGGGGTGCAACCACCCGGTCTTTTTAATCATCGGCCAGTAACCAAGCGATAGCTTCATCTCGCTTTTCACCATCAATAAAGCGTGTTTTGTCCGTGTTACGCTCGATCAAGCGGACAAATGACTCCATGATGGAGATAAAGAAGCTCTTGTTGACCAAAAAAACCGTTCGTGTGGCGTTGCGATGCGGCAATCGCTTAAGCATGTCGTTGGATATTCTGGACGCATAAGCAGCGGGTTGCATACCGGATTCAACCTGATCGTAGATTGACCGTATGATCTCTCCTTCGGGCGTTGCGCGATAGATCTCCTCCAACTTTGCAATCCACTGATCCAGAGCACGACGGGATGATTCGTGGAAGACAAACTCATGGATACCATTTTGTAACTTGCTGTAGGTAACGACTTCTTCTTTAACGTCGGTTTTTGCCATGTCTCATGCCTCTTTAATCTAAGGTATTTTTATCATAGCGTGGATTGCTGTTGTAAACACTTGAGACTTTATAACAACCTTGTGATTTAGCCCTTAGCGTACTGATTGCGGATGGTGGGGACGAGATAATCAGCAAAGGCTTTATCGACATCATAAGCCGCTTGCCAACCCCAATCAGCACTGGCTGCGCTGTCATCGAGTTTTGCCGGCCAGCTATCGACAATGTGCTGTCGTCCACTGGTGGGGTCGTATTCGAGCGTGAAATCTGGGAAATAGTGCTTGACCTTCTCCGCGATCTCTGCGGCGGTGAGGCTAAAGCTGGTGACGTTATACATGCACCGCGAGAGTGACGCTGTGGGGGCATCGGCCAATTTTAAGAGGGCGGTTATGGCATCTGGCATCGTCATAAACGGCATGATGGTATCCGGGCGTACAAATGAGATGTAATGCTCGCCTTTAGCGGCAGCGTGGATCATCTCCGGGGCGTAGTCGCTGGTGCCGCCACTGGGCATCGTCGTCGCGGAGATAAGGCCAGGGAAGCGCACACTGCGGAAGTCCACACCGTTGGGGTCTACGCGGGCGGCCAACTGGCGATAGTGAGCGGTATAATAGCGCCCAAGATGCTCGCAATAGAGCTTGTTGCAACCGTACATGGTGGTTGGTTGTAAATATTGATCCTCTGTAATCGGCCCCGCTTGGGCTTTCGTCTCTACATCCGGCAGGCCATAGACGGCGACCGAACTGGGGAAGATGAACTTCACCGGGTAATCGCGCCATGTGGATTGTTCTACCGCGAGATGCAGCAGGTTAAGCGTGCCTTCTACGTTGACGCGGTGCGCGGCCTCCGGGCGAAATTCTGAATGTGTAGAGAGCAGCGCAGCCAGATGATAAATGGTGTCAATTTCGTATTCGCTGGTCAGATTGGCGAGTAAGTCGTTATCCAGGATGTCGCCGACGATGCTGGTATCTACGTAGTCGGTCATGCTGCTATCTAAGCTGCGTATATCCAAGACAACAATTGGCGGGGCGGTGGGGTCTTGGCTCAATTGCCGGATCAACCCATGACCGACTTCGCCATTTGCCCCGGTAATCAAGATTACCTTTTTACGAACCACAGTGTCCTCCGTTTGGTGTAATTTAGTCAGCATAAATACCCTCTTAAAATATTTTTGTGTAGTTTACCCGATTGACATGGGGGGTGCAATCATGCAAGGTTAACAAATATGAGTGTGGGGCAATAAGCGCGAAAACGTCGGTTTCGCACAAAAGTCAACTTGCGGTAAAATGGGATGCGGGGGCATAGCTCCATACTTAATAACGTGTCATTATCACACATTCATCACTTTGAGGAGGGCGTTCCATGCAAGAGACAGGTGGCTTTCGGCTGATCGTCCGGCGTGGCCCACAACCAAACCAGACTTTTGACCTAAACAAAGATATTGTCACTCTTGGGCGTGATATTACCAATGATATTGTCATCAATGACCCGGAAGTAAGCCGTCATCATTTGCGGTTTACACGCGGCGCGGATGGCTACAACATGGAAGACTTGGGATCTACAAACGGGACGTTCATCGGCGGCCAACGGCTGAGCGGTGTACGGACGTTGAACCGGGGCGATCTCATCGGCTTGGGCGAGACAGTGACCTTAGTCTATGAAGCGGCACGGCCAGAGCGTGCCGCGCCGTCTTCAGCGCACCATACCGGTGGGAGAATTGACGACGCCACCTCCACCACCACGGTCTTATGCGTTCTGTTCGGACAGTCGCTACAAACCAGATGTTGTTCCTATTATCAAAGGTGTGGATTTGTTGTACCACGAAAGTACTTTCTGCCGCGAGTATACCGAACGGGCCCACGAAACCGGCCACAGTACGGCCGCCCAGGCCGCACAAATTGCCCGCGACGCCGAAGTAGGTAAACTTATTCTGGG
>DAOTTT010000052.1:0-3644 GCA_034437635.1 Anaerolineae bacterium
GCGAACTCGGCGGGCATAATGGAACGGTCTACTGCTCACTGACGACGTGGTTAACAGGTGCACCCGCCACGCTGGAAACGCTTACCGCAGACCGGGCGCAAGCCGTCGGGCGATGGGCAGGGCGCTTACATGCGACACCGTTCACGCCGCCGCCGGACTTTGAGCGACCACGCTTGGATTGGCACGGGTTGTTTATGCCCGGTGGGGCATATGACCCCGGCGCGGGAATGCGCCACTTCAGCGCGGAGGCGTTGGACGTGATCGTCGCAGTGACGGCCAAGCTCAAGGGCATGATGGACGCGCAACCGCTGACGCTCATCCACGCTGATTTGATCGCCAAAAATCTCCTCTTCGACGATGTGGGGACATTGGGCGTGGTGGACTTCGACGAATGCGCCTGGGGCTATGCGCTCTACGACCTCACACCGTTGATCTGGTTAGCGCGGGGCACGCCACAGGCGGCGACCATCCGCGAGGCGTTATGGGCAGGCTATACCGCCGTCCATCCCGGCGCAGACCGGGCGCTGTTGGACGATTTCGTCATGGCGCGGCATGTGGCCTCGTGCCGGTGGGTGGCAGGCAATGCCGACCATCCCGCGATCAGAGGCCGCGCAGAGGCCATCATCACGGAGCGCCTGCACGGTATGCGGCAGTATTTAGATGGGCGGGGCACGATCCCCGCAAAGCACAAATCCAATGTGCAGAAAAAAACGTAAGGGAAGACACGAACAATGAGTGCAAAGCTAATTTCAATCGCACAATTACAAGCGCAATATAGCGGTAGCTACGCTTTTAACATCACGCAAGAACCCGACCCGGACTATCGTAAGTTTTTGGCGCGTCAAATTGGCTTGACCCACCACGAGGAAACGTTCCCCGCCGGGGCGCAACCGCTGGACATCAGCCTGGACGACGTAGAAGGTGATGTCGTCGCCGGGGTGAGCGGGTTCACGCTCAACGGCACGCTGACGATTGATATGCTGTGGGTGGGTAAGCCGCTGCGGGAGCAGGGCATTGGCCGCCGCTTGATGCAAATGGTCGAAGAAACCGCCCCAGAGCGCGGGTGTAAGCGCGTGCGCGTGCGCACCCCGCACGAAGTCGCGTTCTTTGTCGGCATCGGCTATCAGCTTTCTGGCACTGTGCAGACCTTGCCCTTCCGCAAGACGAGCACCGCGCAGGCCATCTACTGGCTGGAAAAGCCGATAGGTTGGGCTTAATCCTGGGCATCCATCGCTCGGAGGATCATGCCATAGGCGACGTTAATCTGCTGCATCTTTTCGTTAGCGTCCTCGTCTTCGGTGTTGATGTCCGGGTGATGCTGCCGGGCAAGCTCGCGGAAGGCGGCTTTAATCGTCTCGCGGTCGGCGTCCATCGGGATGCCCAACACATCATAATACTGCTTCAAGCGATCAGGGGGTGCGGCTTCAAACTGCTGCGCCCGCTGTTTGTGGTAGGCATCCGGGTCGCCGTCAAACGCCGCCGCGTAGACCGCGCCTTGCCACTCCGGTAGATTCACATCTACGCCATAGCAGCGCAGCCCGCCCACGTCGATGGGGTCGCCATAGCGCACCCGATGAAAGCGCGTATAGTGGATTTTATCAAAGTACACCGGGAACACATACAACCGCTGCATGAAGATCTTATAGCCGTAAATCTTGCCATCGTACAGCGCCAGCAATCCCTTGTGCCAGTCTTCAAGCTCTAGCTCCGTCCCATGATCGTGCAGCAGCATATCCGACCAGACGATAAACAGCGTATAATCGCCCTTCATGGTGTTTTGCGTCACTGTGTTTTTGATCTCATACAGGGGGATGCTGCTATCAATCAAGTGGATCATCAGCGACTCGCCGCTGACTAGGCGCAAATGGATGATGTCCCGGCCATCGTGCAGGATTTTATCAACTGCCCCGGCGATGTCCAATTCGTTAACCAGATATGCACCGACACTATAGGTGTAATAACGCATAAAGAGATCGCTTTCAGCTTGAAGCCCACACACAGATCACAGCATCGACTGAAAGCCGATAACTTCTTAAACTACGCTATCATAACAAGGTGAGTCATGTTTTAGAATGCGGCTAATCGCTGAGATGATCGGCAAGGCGCAATGCTAATTGGATCAGCGGGAGGGTAGGGTTTGCATACCCCACCGTAGGGAATACTGACGACCCCGCCACATACAGATTTTGCGTGCCATACAGCCGACAATCTGTATCCACAACGCCCCGTTCTGGGCTGGATGCCATTTTGGTTGTGCCCATGTGATGATACCCCGGTTCTGGCTCTGGGCGCGGCCCCGCGTCGAAAATCCAGCTATCAAAGCGACAGCGCCCCATACCGAGCTTGGCAATAAACTCCGCAAAGAGCCGGGCGGCGCGTTGTGCGCTGCGATAATCTAAGTCGCTGATTTCCCAGACGAGCTTGGCGCGTGGCATCCCTAGGTCATCGGTGGCCGCATCATCAAGCATGATTTGGCTGGTGAGGCTTGGCGCTTGTTCGCCCACTAACGAAAGGTCGGCTACACGCCACACCGTCGAATTTGAGATATAGGTAAGTTGCTTTAACTCCTCCATGATCGGGTCATAGTCTTTTACTTCGCGGAACCGAACACTATAATCGAGCACACCCTCGCGCCGTACAGCGGCATTGTTGAGCTTCAAGAAGCGATAGGGGCGCGACCCGCCGACGATATGCTCATAATTTGGGTCTAAGATGACAATATGCCCGACGCGCACAAAATGCGGGTGTTCCATAAAGTGCTTGCCCAAGTATTGCCCGCCCCAATCCAGCCCATGCAAGCGATTAATGTGCAGTAGCAAGCGGGCGTTTTCTATGCCGCCACAGGCGAGCACGTATTGCCGGGCTTGCAGCGTGACGCGCTCCCCCGTTGTTAGATCGTGAAATATGGCGCTGGTAATCGTGCCATCCGCTGTAAATTCTAGGTCAACCAGCGAATGATTGAGGTACAAAGTAATGTCTGGATTGTCCTCTATCTCTTCGAGATATTTTTCTTTAAATACAGTGGGCGTGCTCCAATGCCAATAGACTTCTTCAAAGTCGGAGTCGCGGATAGCGCGGTCAAAGGGGTGATCGTTGTCTTGGGGCTGCCACAACGCATCCGCCGGGATGTCGATGATCTCCAGCGCCTCGCCAAGATAGGGCGTGAGCGATTCAAACGGGATATCCCAACCGGGGTAGTTCATATCGGGGCGTGCGACAAAGTTGTTGGCATCCAATGGCCGCGTCCAACCGCTCCAATGGTTGGTCGTACCGCCGAAGTAACGCAGGCGGCTTGTTCGGATGTTATACGGATGGCCGATTGACTCGCCTTCATAGAGTTCTTGGGATGCCCGCGTAAGCTCTAAGTCGCCGCCTTCAACCAGCATGACCGCTTTACCTGCTGCGGCCAACCGTCGCGCCAGGGTAATACCCGCCGCCCCCGCGCCGATAATCATCACATCCGCTATATTATCATTGCTCATTATCGAAATTCCTATCGCAGTCGCGTAGCTCACCGTTAAACACCACCCAACCATTACATTGAACGAGGGTGTCTTCTTGTTCTTGTCGCCAGAACGCCAACCCGCCGAGTGTCAGCGCATAAGCACCCGTTATCCCGGCGAAGGCTTTAAGGAACCGCCGCC
>DAOTTT010000053.1:0-50257 GCA_034437635.1 Anaerolineae bacterium
CGTATTTTACCAAGAAGCATGACAAAGCATGGCAAGCTATTATGGAAACTTAACGTTTAGCCTATCCTATCAATAACATAGGCTAAAAAACAAAAAAAGGAGTATGATAAGGGTAGAGTAACGTTGAAAAGAAAATATTGATGAGTTTATCTAACACCGTTAAACACCGTTTAAAAACAACAGCCCAAAAGAACGATATCACATGCGATGAGTTGGTCATACGCATGATCGAGCAATTTGAAGCAGAGCAAGAAGCAATCCAAAACGTAGATACCAATAAGACAACCGCGCAGGAATTTCTATGCGTCCTGACGTTATCCGGGCACATCACCCATACGAATGCCGACTTTCGGGATGTCATCGGCGCGGATGTCACAAACTTCTTCGACTGCATCCCGGCGGAAGACCGCAACAACTTACGCTTGATGTTCTTACACAACGCAGACCACCCGCTGCATAACTGGCACAATCGAATCTTTACAGCCGATGGCTTAGAGCAATGGATAAGTTGGAACATCACCGTTAATGAAACACAAAAAACCTGGCACTTTACCGGGCATCGCATCGCGCCTAAGGAAAAATCACTTCATCTCATCAGCAGCATTCTGGAGAGCATCACCGATGCCTTCTTCGCCCTGGATGACACGTTCCGGTTTATTTATGTCAACGCCGAAGCAGAGAAATTGCTCCAACAAGAGCGGAATCACCTGATCGGTCGAAGCATTTGGGCCGCATTCCCGGAAGCTATCAATAGCACGTTCCAAACACAATACGAAAAAGCGCTCAAAACGCAGCAAAAATCTGAATTTTTGGAATATTACGCACCACTCGATATCTGGTTGGAGGTCAATACATATCCATCGACCGTCGGCCTATCCGTTTACTTCCGTGATGTAACACATCGTAAACGCTTAGAGCAACGCCTCAACGAAATTATCAATACGCTAGAAGACCATGCGGAGCAGCGCACAGAAGAACTTACGCTATTGATGCACAAGCAAGCCCGCTTTGTTCAAGTCCTGGAACTCACAAGCGATCTTGTGTCGATGTGCGACAGCAACGGCTGGCTGACTTACATCAACCAAGCCGGTAAAGATATGATCGGCATTGCGCATGATGCAAGCGCCCAAAAGTACCGCACAAAAGACTTTTACGACGATGAAACATGGCAGCACATCAACGATGAGATCATACCGCATGTGAACCGTGATGGCATTTGGCAAGGCGAAATTACGATCACCACACTAAACAATAAACGAATTATCACATCACAAGTTATTTTGCGACATCAGACCGATAATGAAGTCATTTACTCTGCGGTTGGCCGCGACATCACCGCACAAAAACAGACCGAAGAAGAACTGCGCAATCTGCTACAAAAGCAGAAGGAACTAGCCGAGCTAAGAAGCCGGATCACGTCGATGGTCTCGCACGAGTTCCGCACGCCCCTCGCGACGATACGCTCATCCAGTGACTTGCTCCATAGCTATCATGACCGTATGACACCGGAGCGACAACGCGAGTATATCGAAAAGATCCAAGCGCAGATCACACACTTATCCATGCTGATGGATAGCGTCGTAACGATCAATCGAGAGGAATCTATCGGCGTGACGTATACCCCGAAGAGGCTTCACATCGCGGGTATTTGCCGCGAAATCGTCATGGACATACAGCTTTTGTATCGGGACAGTCATACGATTGGTTATAGCGTCGTCGGGGAAGACATCGCCCACCAGTGGGACGAACGGCTTATCCGGCAGTTGGTGATTAACTTGTTATCTAATGCTATCAAATACTCGCCGAAAGAAACCCATGTGAGTATGACGCTTGCACACGAAGCCGAAGAGGTTATCATCACCGTGACTGACCAAGGCATCGGTATTCCAGAAGATGACTTTGATCGCATCTTTGAGAGCTTTCATCGCGGGAGCAACGTCGGCACGATAGAAGGCACCGGCTTGGGGATGCCACTCATCAAGCAAGCCGTAGACGCGCACGGCGGCACAGTGGATATTCAAAGCGCCGTTGACCAAGGCTCAACGTTTACCGTGACATTGCCCATCCGCTAAAGCGATGAGTCTACTTCGTAGAGAAATTGCGCCGCGTCGTCAACGGTAAGGGCGATATAGATCTGTTTGCGCATGATGCGCATAAAATGAAGGATAAAATGCTATGCGTTGGTTATTTTTCGCGTTGATGGTGATGCTATCAGGTATCGGTATTCATGCACAAGAAGATGCCCCATCGCTCACCTGCCCGGAGGACTTCGCCGGGTATTTAGCCCCACGCTTGAGTGTCGGTAATTCCGCCCGTGTGCTGACCGTGCCGCTGAACCTCCGGCCGGAGGCCAGCACCGCCCGCGCCCGTTTGGATCAACTACAACCGGGGACAACGGTGCAGATCACCGATGGGCCGCGCTGCAATGAGGGCTATGTATGGTGGCAGGCCGTCCACAACGCGCAAACCGGGTGGATTGCGGAAGGCACCAGCGCCGACAACACCTATTGGACACAACCACGCGGCGAACTGGTCTATCTCGACGGGGGAGACGGCATCGCCCGCCCTTACATCCGCCGGGCAGATGACACGCTTGAGCCTGCCGGGTGCATCCGTCCACCGGATAATTACAACCGCGTTTCTATTGGCTATGCCACGCTCAACCAGCGCACGCTATTTATGCTGGAACAAGCCTCCAACACCTGGCAATCGTTCGGCGGGGTGTATCGCTTCCGCGATCTCATCACGCAGGGCGGCTATAACAACGGCGCAGTCGAAGCCAGCTTCGGCACGCATGACGGCGGCGGCGCGGTGGATATTTCCGTGCGGAGCCGTGTAGATTGGAGTGTGATGTGGGCGGAAATCCCGTATATGATCGAGGCATTGCGCATCGCCGGGTTTGCCGCATGGGTGCGCGAGGACGGCGAACTTTACCCCAATTCGCCCATACACATTCATGCCATCGCCGTCGGTGACGCGGAATTATCGCCTGCCGCCCAAGCTCAGATCGACGGCGAACGCGGGTATCTGCGCGGGTATAACGGCCTACCGGCAAGCTACGGCGAGCCGATCCCGGATAAATGGGGCGAGCCGGTCATCTGCCAATGGATGATCGATGATGGTTGGCCGGATTTGCGTGTAGCGGGGTAACTATTCGCGGCGACCTCACTCGTCGTCGGCATGTCTTTCGCGGGTCTTGCGGTCGATAATCGCCAGTTCTTTGGTGGCCGGGCGGCGGTTGCGCTGGATAAGCGGGATACGTGGGCGCGTGGAACGACTGTGACTTTCGGTTTCATCGGATTCATCGCGGTTCGGGTCGTACACCGGGATCGTCACGGAGAAAGTCGTGCCCTCATCCGGGACACTTGTCACGCTGATTGTACCATTATGCGCTTCTGCGATCCACTTCGCAATGGACAAGCCCAAGCCGAAGCCTTCGTTATCGTAATGATGACGCGAGGTTTCCGTCTGGAAGAAGCGTTCAAACACATGCTTCGTGTCCTCTTGGCTGATGCCGATGCCCGTATCTTTGACCCACAACACCGCATGATCGTTAATGTTCTCCAGGCCAATGACGATTTCGCCGCCGTCCGGCGTAAACTTGACGGCGTTATTGACGAGATTATAAATCACCTGCTTGATGCGGTCAGCGTTCCCGTTGATGCGCACTGGCTCAAAATGCCCCAAACGCACTGTAAGGTCACGGTCTTTTGCCAACACTTCACATTGCTGGAAGGAATCCATCACCACGACATCGAGATCAAGCGGATACAATTCAACATCAACACCGCCATAATCCGCCCGTGCCAGCATCAGCAGATCGCTGACTAAGCGCGACATCCGCCCGATTTCACTTTCGATGGCTTCTGCGGAGAGTTCATCCATACCATAACGCCGCATCAAGTCAAAGTGACCTTGGATGGCCGTCAACGGCGTGCGCAACTCGTGGCTTATATCCGCCACGAAACGCTTCTGCACGCTAAACAGATGCTCGATGCGCTCCATCATCTTGTTGAAGACGTTAGTCAGTTTGCCGAGTTCGTCGTTGGGGCCGCTCCAATCTAAGCGGGTTTGTAGGTCATTGGTGTTGGCGATGCTGGCTGCCGCGTTAGTAATATCACCGATGGGCTGCAAGGCGCGATGGGTAAACCACATACTGAGCAAACCCGCGCCGACAATAGCAAAGCCACACGCCACCAGCGTAATCACCAGTAGCGTATCTGTCGCAACGTTGACTTGATCTAAGGGGACGGCAACTTGAATATTGCCGACAATCTGCGCACCGCCACCGCTTGCCGTGATAGGCTTCGTCAGCACGCGCATATTCAGCCCGGCGACCATCGTACTGTGGATGGTCGCCGTCACAGCGCCGAGTGCCTCTGCGTCAAGCGGCGTTGACCCTAGCCCCTCCGCAGTGAGCGAAGCGGCTTTAAACTCGTAACCATTATCCACAAATTCCCATGCTTGGACATATACCCCAGGGGCACGCAGCATATCCAGCGGTGCAAGGTCAATATTGACCCTTGGCGAATCGCCAAAGGTCGGCTCCGAGTAAATACGGCTGTTGCGCGTGATGAGGCTGGCGGTTTCCGCCAGCCCGCTGTCAATATTGCTAATCATCGTGAACCGCATCACGCCGTATGTTGAAACACCAAACACGATAATAATCATGGTGAGCAGCACGGCATAATACAGCGTGAGCCGCTTACGAATTGCCATATGTTCTCGTCAGCCTACCTGCTTTTATTCCTCGCGGAGGACATAACCGACCCCACGCACTGTATGGATTAAGCGACTTTCTTCTTCGGATTCGGTCTTCTGGCGCAAATAGCGCACATAGACTTCAATGATGTTGCTCTCTCCGCCGAAGTCGTAGCCCCATACACGATCAAAAATAACATCGCGGGTCAATACCTGACGCGGATTGCGCATGAAGAGTTCGAGCAATTCGTACTCTTTGGCAGTCAGGTCGATCGCACGATCACCACGATGGGCGCGGTGTGTGCCTGTATCCAATGTAAGATCAGCGAAACGCAGTACCTCCGGGCGTGATGTCGGCGTTACACGGCGGAACATTGCCCGCACACGCGCCATAAGTTCATCTACGGAGAAAGGTTTAACCAAATAGTCATCTGCACCAGCGTCCAGCCCGGTCACCCGGTCGTTAATGTCGTCTTTAGCTGTCAACATCAAAATCGGGACTTCGCTAGCCGCACGCAAACGCTTGCAGACCTCTAGGCCATCAATGCCGGGCAGCATCCAATCCAAGATCACCAAGTCCGGCGGGTTGTCCCGCGCGATGGTTAATCCTGTTTGCCCATCACGGGCAACATTGACACGGTACCCTTCGTAGATCAGGCCACGCTCGATAAATTGTGCAATTCTTGCTTCGTCTTCAATGACGAGAATACGTTCACCAGACATATATAAACTTCCTCTGCGTTGTCTCTAATCGTAAACTTTGAGAATGAGCAGGATACATACCCTGCATTAAAAATCGGTAAATCTCGCTGTATTATTCCCATCTTACTGCAATTATGCCGCCCGGACGCTGAAGAACGGACAATTCATCACCGTTGACAATCACCAGTTGATCCGTATCACCACTCACCCCAGCCACTTGTAGACCATCAGCGGAGAGCCGCGCCGCACGGATAAAGCCGAGATCGGCCAGGGGGGTAAAGTCCCCGCCTGTGATGGGCACGAAGCCTAATGTCACACGGTCAGGGCCGAACGTCTGCCGCGTGCGAACAATCGCCCTAAACGTCCCAGGGTCGAACTGCGCCGCGTCCACAATCTCGAAGGCGTTCGTCGTCCATAACGGTAACACGCTGATCGGGTCAACGCGACTGTCAATTAAGGCGAGTTCGGTCCCTTGCGGCGCATTGCGCCAAGCCAACATACGCCCATCGACTAACCATAATGCTCTATCATACGTGTCTATCGTTAATAATGCCTCAGAAACCGGATCAAAAACGGCGATTTCTGGGCTTTCACTCACCAGATGGATGAGCAAAGCATTAACATTGGGCGCGAAAGCCGGGCGACGGACGTTCACCCCTTCACTATTAGGCAGAATCAAGGTCGGCGCGTTTAACTCTGCGGTGGGTGTGGTGGCTACCTGCCACAGGCCGCCATCCACAATGTTGGTCGTCACATAATACAGTAACGTGCCATCCGCACTAAAAGTTAAATCAGTGGCCGTATCGTTGACCTTCGCCAGTTCGACGGGTTCATCCCCGGTTTGCAGCCACAACGACCCGCCGCTGCTATACGCGACCGTATCCCCACGCAGGGCGAAATCAACCACATCAAAATCGACCTGTGTCAGTTGTTGGCGCGGGGAGCCATCCGCAGGCAAGCGCCACGCTTGCATCACGCCGAAGCTCGGCGCACGGAACGTCACATCTTGCCCGGTGGCGATGCCCTCTTGCCCAACCGGGAGCAACGCCCCCCAGCCAAACGCGACGGCGCTCCCCACAGGCAGCGCAAAGCCGACCCCTTCCAGCGGCAGCACCAACGAGAGCGCCCCATCACGAAACGACAGCATCAACTCCCCGCGTGGCACCCAGCTTAAGCCCGTCACATCGAGATCGTTTTCGCTGGTTGTCTCCACCGTGCCCGTCGCCGCGTCGATCACTTGATAAAACGCGCCGCTCTCCCCGATGACGGGTTCGTCCGGTTGGCGGGATAGCACGGCAATCCGTCCATCCGGGCGCACATACGGATAACGATATAAGCGGTTGGCCGGGCGGATGACCGTCTGTGTGTTCACGTTATCGAGATCCAGCAGCAACAGGCCGCCTTCCGCCGGGGCGAAGACCAAGCGCCCGCCATCCAGCCACGACGTGCCAAACGAGAACGGCAACGCCCCGGTGATGGGCATCGCGTTAGCTTCGCGGCGATACAGCCACCACACCCGCGCTTCCGCCTCCGCTGCGAGATACCGACCATCCAGCGACCACGCCAGATGCCGCAGCGGGCTAACGGCAATATCCGTAAACTGTGTGCCCGTCGCGCTGAGGTTAAACGCGACCCGTGCGCCGTATTCGGTAGTATACGCCAGCGCATCCCCTGTAGGCGACCAGTCAAGGGTCTGCCCGCCGGTGCGCAGCGGCGGGAAGTTGGCCGTCGTGCCTTCCACTTGTAGCGGGTCGCTTTCGGGCGCTTCCATATCGTACAAATAAAGGCCGTCCGCGCTGCGATACGCGATCCAGCGGCCATCCGGCGCGACAGCAAAATCAACGACAAAAACATCCGGTGGTGTGACCGCTTGCACACCTGCCGCCCCCAAGCCGACTCGCTCTACACGGCCTTCATTGAGTAGAATATACAATCCGGTCGGCAGGTCTTGTCCATCACTCTGTGCGGCCACACGCCCCACAGCAAGCAACAACAACAAACACCCAACCAGAACCAACTTTCGTAACATAGTCCCTCCATACTGAGTCCAAGCATTTCTATTATACGGTTTGTCTGCAAACTATGCTTGGTTCACATGCGGAACAATAAGATCACCCCCGGTTGACCATAAAATTAACCCATGTTAAAATAGAGTCATTAAACAAGAAATTCTATACACAACAGGAGTTGTGAATGATTATCAACACTGGGTTAAACCCCGTCATACACGATCAACACGAAGACGACAACAACGGACATGCAATTTTTTCGCAAGAATGGCTCGAACCGCGCTTAGTCGGCGTAACAGCCGCTGCGATTGTCGCCAGCTTCATCGGCGGGCAGGTGGGCATCCCGGCATGGCTGGATGGCGTATTGGGCTTAATCGCCTATATCGCCGGGGGCTTGTATGGCTTGCAGACGGCCTTACACTCGCTTTTTGTGGAGCGCGTGCTGGATGTTGACCTGTTGATGATCTTAGCGGCGTTGGGGGCGGCGTTCATCGGCGCATGGCACGAAGGCGCTATTTTGCTGTTCCTGTTTTCGCTGTCTAACGTCTTGCAGGATTACGCCATCGGGCGCAGCCGCAACGCCATCAAGAGCCTGTTTAAGCTCTACCCGGAAGAAGCCCGCGTCAAGCGTGGCGACACCGTGCAGACCATCAAATTCGACCAAATCCGCAAGGACGATCTGGTTTTGATCGAACCGGGCGAGCGCATCCCGGTGGATGGTGAAGTCGTCACGGGCGCGTCAGCGGTGGACGAAAGCCCCATCACCGGCGAGAGTATGCCTGTAGAAAAGCAGATAGGCGATCAAGTCTTCGCCGGGACGCTCAACAAGCAAGGCGCGTTAGACGTGCGAGCGACCAAGACCGCCAGCAACAACACCCTAGCGCGGATCATCCAGATGGTGGAAGACGCGCAAGAAAACCAAGCGCCGACCGAACGCTTTTTAGAGACGTTCGAGCAGTATTACGCCGGGTTCATCGTGTTCAGCGTTTTGCTCATTATCATCATCCCGCCGCTGCTGTTCAACGCGAATTTTGACGCGAACTTCTACCGCGCAATGGTCTTGATGACCGTCGCTAGCCCGTGCGCGTTGGTGATTAGCGTACCGGCATCGTTTATCAGCGCCATTGCTGCCGCCGCCCGCATGGGTATCTTGTTTAAAGGCGGCGCATATCTGGAACAAATGGCGACTGTGAAAGCGATTGCCTTTGATAAAACGGGCACGCTCACCAGTGGCAAGCCCGCCGTGACCAACATCGTCACGCACGAAATCAGCGAAGCCGACCTGATACACATCGCCGCCAGTGCGGAGGCCCGCAGCGAGCATCCACTCGCCAAGGCCATCGTCCGCGAAGCCGAGACACGCGGCATCACTTACGACACCATTGATAGCTTCGAGGCGAAATCCGGGCAAGGCGTGGAAGTCGTGCTCAATGGGCAGACGATCAACGTGGGCAGCCCGACCTACTTGCAGGCGATTACGCCCATCCCGCCCGCGCTAGACGACCAACTGCACGCGCTGGAAAGCGACGGGAACACCGTCATCGGCGTGATCCAAGCAGGGACATGGCGCGGCTTGATCGCGTTAGCCGACCAACTGCGCCCCGAGGCGGTGCAAGTCGTCCAAGGCTTAAAAGCACTCGGCTTAAAAGTCGCCATGTTCACCGGGGATAACCCGCGTGTGGCTGAGGCAATCGCGGCGCAAGTCGGCATTGATCGCGTCCACGCCGGGCTGATGCCCGAAGAAAAGGTCACGGCGCTGCGCCAACTCCAAGACGAGATCGGCGCGGTGGCGATGGTCGGGGATGGCGTTAACGATGCCCCGGCGCTAGCGACTGCTCAGATCGGCATGGCGATGGGTGCCGCCGGTACAGACGTGGCGCTCGAAACGGCGGACGTGGTGCTCATGGGCGACAAGCTCGCGCTCATTGAACAGGCTATCGCCCTGAGCCAGAAGGCGCGGCGCGTCGTTTGGCAGAATATCGTCTTCTCGCTGGCCGTCATCGTGATGCTAGTCTTAGGCGCACTGTTCATCAATCTGCCGCTGCCGCTCGGTGTGCTAGGGCACGAGGGCAGCACCGTGATCGTCGTCCTCAATGGCTTGATCGCCCTGCTCATCCTGCCGGAAGTCGCCCGTCGCAAGCGGGAACGCCAACACGCTACATAGGGCAAATCACAACATCAAAATGTTATCCCGTTCTGCATTAGGGCGGGATTTTTTGTTTTTTCATCTTACACTCACCAAGCATATATAAGCCCTGACTTATGACAGCTATAAGCAACTGATAAGCCTATATCCCGCATCGGCTCAAAGCCGATGGCTACATTAAACGCTAGGAAGCCCGTAAAGGGCTAGTCAGCGCGAAAGATCAATTTTATACAGCATTTTTTATCTTCGAGGAATGGCAAGACGAAGCCGCGCTCGAAGCGCACTTCCAGACACCGCACATGGCCGACTTCCAGCCACAGTTTGCCAGCATCGGCGCAACGGACTTTAGCGGCATCAAGCGTTACAACGCGACCCCGGCTTAATGCAGTTGATCGCGGCGGATGACCTGCCGGACGGCGGTCTGCGCTTTGTGCGCCAGCGGCAACCAGACCGTAAACTGGGGGCCCTGGCCTTCGATGCTCTGCACGTTGATTTTGCCGCCGTGCATCTGCACGATCTCATAAGTAATCGCCAGCCCTAAGCCCGTGCCGCGCTTGGGGCCGCGTGCTTTATCCACCTGATAAAACCGCTCGAAGATGCGCGGCAAATCATCCTTGGGGATGCCCATGCCGTTATCTTGCACGATTACCTCTACCCCGCCTTCGGATGTCCGCGCTTTGACTTGCACTTGGCCGCCCTCTTGCGTGTATTTGATGGCGTTGCCGATGAGGTTGTTAAACACCTGCACCAGACGGTCACCATCCCCGGCGACCTCCGGCAAAGTGACATCGGGCATGGTCAGCGCGATGTTTTTTCGCTGTGCCATCACTTGCAGGTTTTGCACCACCGCCTTGACCAGATCACAAACGTCCAGGTGCGAGATTTGCAGCGACAATTGCCCGGCCTGCAAGCGGGTTAAATCCGTCAAAGTGTTGACCAAGCGCGTCAAGCGGGCGGCTTCGTCGTAGATTACCGATGCGGCGCGTTCTGGCTCTTTGGCGGTGCCGTCGATAATGGCTTGCGAAAAGCCCTGGATGGTCGTCAGCGGCGTTTTGAGATCGTGCGAGACATTGCCCAAAAAGTCGTGCTGTGCTTGCTGCGTCATGCGAACTTCGTGGCTCATGTAATTGAACGCCTCCGCCACTGCCCGCACTTCGGTAGGGCCTTCCACCAGGGCAAGATGATCGTGATCGCCGTGTGCGATAGCTTCTGCCGCCCGGCTGAGGGCTTGCAGAGGCCGGGCAATCGTCCGCGTGATGAGATAGGCCAAAATAAAGGCGATAATCAAGCTGACCGCCGCCGCTTGCATCAAGGGGAAAATCAAGTCCGTACCGAAATCAACCAACACATCTTGGAGCGATTGCGTCGGGCGCACCGTCGCCACCATAATCGTCGTCACGCCATCGCGTTGAGCGCCTGCCGCAGGGCGGTTGGTGTCATTATCCAGCAAAGAACGGTCTATCGGCTGCCCGCGAAAGCCGCTAAACAGCCATTCTTCACTGCCATGCACAAACCCGCCGTGTACTTGTTCCAAGCCACCCGGCAGCATCGTCAGGATGCTTTGGCTATCCGGCGCACCGCGTCGAAATTCAACCGATACCGGGAGCGTTTGCGCTGTCTGGAAGATCGCCGCGCTATCGTACAGCACAAACGTCTCTTGTTGCGCGTTGGTGCGCAGCCAAATCACACGGGCACCGGATGAGTCGCTAAAGTAATCTAAAACGTCCGCAACAGAGCTTGTATTTTGCTCGCTGCCAGGGGGCAAATTCTGCGCGAAGCCGCGTAACAGAGTGCCCCAATCCAGCCCCCGCGCCACCGCTGTCAGGCGTTGCCATGTCGTCTGTGGGGGCGCTTTGCGTGCGCCCGTCGTGATGACCACCATCGCCAAAATAGCGATCAAGGTCACCATCAGCAACATCACATAAGAGGTCAGCAAGCGTGCCCGTAGTGATCGCATCATGAGTCTATCCCTTGGCTTAATACGTTCTCAATGCGCAACGGCGGCGCAATAATCAGCGAATAGTCCCCCCAACGCAACGCCACCCGGTCATAACGCGCTGTCATCAACACGGTACGCACGCGCTCCCAATCGCACAGCGGCAGATGAATATCCCCTAGCACAACCGGCGTTTGAGTTGTGTGTCGTTGTACCGGGTCGTAAAGCATATTATGAAAGCGCACAAAATCCGTAGCAGCGCCGATATACCCAGCCTCATACAACCAGTTATCACCAAATTGATAGATCATCAGGCTTCCAGCTTATAGCCAACGCCCCACACCGTTTCAATTATGGGGGTCATGTCCTTTAGTTTGTGGCGCAAGTGGGCGATGTGTACATCAACGGTGCGTGTCTCCCCGGCGAAATCATACCCCCATACGATCTCTAGCAGCTTTTCTCGGCTGAATACAACGCCCTTATCCCGCGCCAACGTGAGCAAAAGGTCAAACTCTTTCATGCGGAGTTCGATTAAATCGCTATCGACCTTAACCGTGCGGCGCTCCGGGTCAATGGCGAGATTGCCCAGGGCCAGCACCGCGTTGCTCATGTCGGAGTCACGCCGCCCGCCGACCCCACCACGCCGCAAAATCGCCTTGATGCGTGCGACCAACTCACGCGGGTTAAACGGCTTGGTTAAATAGTCGTCCGCGCCAAGCTCCAAGCCGACGATCTTATCAATATCATCGCTGCGTGCCGTGAGCATAATGATCGGCACGTCGCTTTCTGCCCGCACCCGGCGGCAAATTTCCAGCCCGTCCATGTTGGGCAGCATCAAATCCAGGACGATCAAACCCGGCGCATCCGCTTTGATTTTATTATAAGCCTCTAAGCCATCGGTGCTGCTTTGAACGGTGTAGCCCTCTTGCTCTAAGTACATCTGGGCTAAATCAATAATCCGTTGTTCATCATCTACGATTAGAATTGTCTCTGACATAGTAGCCTCCCAGGTTACAATTCTATTCTAACCGCAGTTACGCGCAGTTTACACACATTTTGCACTTCAATGACGAATGGATGATTGATGAACCAGCCGCATTGTACCCACACATATGACGAAACAAACGATATTCATGCTTATACATTCCACGAGCCATCACGCCGCGCTGTTGATGAATGGCTTGACTTAATGGAGTTGGTCTACCAAGAACGCCGCAAAACGCCGGATAAGCGCGTTAAAATTATGATGGACATCGGCGAATTTACGCTGCCTGTGCGGTATACTATACGGTCGATCCGTAAATGGCAAAACGACCGCCCGGACCGCGCAACGACGAATATTGCCGTTTTGTATCATGATAACCCCATGCTAGCGATGGTCAAGACGATGGTCAATAACATGCCTATGGTCGATACGCTCCACTTTTATCCGGCAGAGCAAAAAGAGAAAGCGCGAGCGTGGCTCACACGATAAAGGGATCGTGTGGGATATATTAGATGGTCTCAACGTCTTCTATGCGCTAGAGCAAGTGCGCAAAGCCGCGCCACCTGCTGCGGACAGGCAACAGTTAAAAGTACGCTATACGCCAGAAACGCGGCTCGCGCTCCGGCAGCAGATTAACGCACTATATGAGCGCGGCGATCCATCCGCTTGAGCAGGCGTAAAATCAGTCATCGGCCTGCTGCGCTAGGTAGTCGGCTTCATCGACCAAGGTCCCGTTCGTCACGACGCTGTTGGTGATGTTTTTCTTATTATCCATATAGATTTCAATCTCTGCTTGGAACGGGCAGCGGGTGGCGCTGGCGACCTTGCGCACAAAATACCCTTTGCCATCGTCGGTCAAGCTCGGATCGTTCATCAAGTTAATGCGCACCTGCAAGATTTCTTGGCAGTGCTTGGGCTGTACGTAGATATACAATGCGTTGCGATCGGCAGGTTGGCCGCCACCACCGAACAGATTTTTTAGGAAATTCACGATTACTCCCCGAAGATCAACCAGAATTTAGCCCAATTATACCGCGTGCGCGGTCGATGCCATACCATAAGGCGGCAGCGCCTTGGGGCGCGATGCGCGTATGCACATCATCGGGCAGGCCGTCGAGCGTATCCAGCGGGATAACGTGCGTGGCTTGGCGCTCCGTGTGGATGGCCGCTTGGAGCACGGCGGCGTTGCGTACCGCCCAATCATCATGGATGATAAGCACCGCGCAGAGTTCCGGGCGCAGCGAGAGCGCATTAAAAGCGATGCCGGTAGGGTGCAGTTCGGCGCGGCCATCGTTGAGCATTGCCCGTAGCTCGCGCACACGCGGATGCTGGTAGAAGTGCGTCGGGTGGTTGAGTTCCGGCATGGCGAACAGTTCTTCGGCGTATTCCCGCACGATGTGACGCACAAACGACCACTCCGCCGCCGCAGTCTCGCGGAAAGCAGGCTGCATGACAAAGGCCGGCATCACATGGAACAAGCCCGCGCCCGTTGCCAAGTTCGGGTCACGCTGCACCAAGAAGAAGACGTATTCCCCGCCCTGCTTGAACACCGTCAGCACCGCCGCGCCGACGACGGCACAACGTCCGCTTAAGTCGTTGGTGATCCGCGTCAGGGGGATGTGAGCGTGTAGGGCATCACGCAGGGGCGTAGCCGCGCCATCACGCAATTCATGGTCGAGTGCGTCACAGGTCGCCATCATATCGAAGTAATAACCCAACGCGCCGCGTATCTGCGGCGGGTCGTGCTGTAGGGCGTTGCCGATATAGCATAAGCCGTTGGTCAAATGGCGCGTGGCTTGGCGTTGCGCTAAATGCGCCTCATCATAGATGACATAATCGGCGCGGGTCTGCAAGGCCGTTGGTGGCGCGGGGTGCAGCAGATCATCCACCGCTTGACCGGGTGCCGCCGGGAACATGATTACCGGATACGTCGCGCCCCGGCGTTGCAGCAGGCGCTCCCCATAGAGCGCCTGAAGTTGGCTGATTATCCGCGTATGCTGATCGGCACTCATGGCACCTGCCACAAGGTCACGTTGCCGTTAGACGTGGCAACCGCCAAAGTCTGCCCGGTGGGGCTAAAGGCCACATCGCTGATCGGCTCGCGGGTGGTGTTGATCTGCGCCAGTTGTGCGCCGCTTTGCGCGTCGATGACCAACACGGCGTTACGGCCATCGGCGGTCTGCCCGGCGAGTGCCAACACGCGCCCATCCGGGCTGATGTCCAGCCAATCATGGGCTACATTGAGGTTGACCAAGGGCAGCGCATAGGGTTGCTCCGCGAAGCCGCCCGCCACTGCGTTAAGGATCAACACGCGGCCATCCTCACTGAATAGGGCGATGCGATTGCCGTCATCCGGCACGACAAATTGCTGATAAACGCCGCTTGTGGGGATGCCCTGTTGACTGTTAGCCGCGAGATCAATAGCCATCAGGTCAGCCTGCGCTCCGGTCAAGACGATTAAGGTGTTATCGCTCGTCCAGGCGACGGAGCCGACAACAGGATCAACTGCCGTGCGGAACAACTCCGCGCCGGTGATGAGATCCAACACCAAGAGCGTCCCGGTGTTGCTGTTGGGTTCCGCGACGACCAACGCCAACCGTGAACCGTCCGGGGAATAGGCGGCGCTCACGCCGCTAATGCCATCGTTGAGCGGCTGACGGCCTACTTCTTCCAGCGAATTTACATCATGCTGTGTCAGGTTATCACCCACAACCGCCACTTGTGCGGACGACACCGCAAAGGCCAAGCCGAATTGCACGTCAACTTTGCGCGAGAGCAAGTGTTGACCTTGCTGCGTCCAGGTGTTGAGTGTCGGCCAAGCAAACGCAAGGCCGTCGCTGCTGGCGATATACACCATAGACGCATCCGGCGACCATGCCACACCCTCAGTTGCCCCGCTGAACCCGGCCACCGTCGATAGTGTGTTACCGTCGATGGCGTTCCACACGCGCAAGGTCGCATCCGCGTGCGCGGTGATGATGCCCGGACGTAAGGGCGACCAATCCGCAGCGAAGGTCGCGCCCAATTCGTTATCGCCATCCGAGGAAGGGAACTGCCCGGTATACAGCGGCAGGCGTTCCGCCAGGGTGACTCCATCAAGGACACTGACCCAATCCCGCGTGCCAAAGACAAATTGTGATGAATCCGGCGACCATGCCACACTGACGAAATCCGCCGTTATCACACGATCCGCAAACCCGGCGGCCATCTCCGCATCGGTCATGCCATCGAGCAAGGCGAGGCCGTTCGTGCCTTGCGTCAACAAAAAGCGGCCATTGGGCGACCAACTGACGAAATCGCGATACCCGGCGTTCAACATGCGCCCCTCGTTGAGCATCAAATTCCAGCGCATGACCTCTGCTTCTGACGCGGAGGCCAATTCCCCCGTGAGCGACCAATCCACGCTGAGGACGGACGCGGTATGCCCGGCCAAGCGGAAGACTTCTGTGCCGTCGTTCGAGTCCCAAATGCGCACGGTGCCATCATCACCGCCAGTGGCGAACTGCGTACCATCCAGCGTAAAGACGACATCGTTAATCGCGCCATCATGCCCGGAAATGAGCAAGCGCCGCTCCCCGCTGACGGCATCCCACACGATCAAGCCGCCGTTGCTATCCCCGACGACGATCACGCCATTAGATGACCAGGCGATAGCCTGCATATTGCCGTTGGCATCCAGGCGGCGCGGATTTTGAAAGGTGGGGTCAAAGAGCAGCACCCCGGTAGCCGTCGCCACAGCGACCTGATTACCATCCGGCGAATAGGTGAGATCGTTGATACGACCATAGCCCACTGTACCCACTTGTGTGAGTAACGCGGCATTTTCCGGCGCGATGACCGGGGCTTGCTCCTGCGCGGTGATGGGCATCACCAACAGGCCGACCAACAGCATTAAAAGTAAACGCATCGTTTACCCTCCATATTAAGCCATAATTCGCTGTATTGTAGCAGGAAAAATCCGCACGTAACCTGACGGATGTTCAACGGTTTTGCAGTGATAGTGCTAGACTTCGTCTATTTGCGCGATAAACCGCGTCACACAATCAAAGACGGCTTCGTGCTCCGTATCTTGCGTGAGGATATGGCCGCTTTCTTTAAATGTGTGGGCGGTCACGGTGGGGCTGCCGATATGTGTCATCGCATAATCAAAGTTGTGGAAGGGTACGGTCTGGTCGGCCTCGGAGTAGAGCAGCAAGGCCGGGGCGGTGATCTGCGTAAGGGCTACCCGCGCAACATGCATCAGCTTATGCAGTTGATGCACGCCATTAGTCGGCATACGGCTATAGCGCACACGCCCGCGTTCGGCGGAGGGTTCGGCACGGCGGCGGCGTTCCGCCCGGAGGCGATGCGGGAAGTCGGTTTGATCGGCGTAATCCATCGTGCGCCATAGGTGTTTTATTGCACCGGCGTAGGGTAGCAGTTTGGCCTCCGGCAGATCAAACGGCGCGGCCATAATCGCCACGCCATCAACGGCTTGCCATGTGCCTAAAAGCGTCGCCAGCAAACCGCCCATGCTCAACCCGGCGACGAACACGCGCTCACATTGTGCCCGCAAGATATGGTAAGCGTCCAGCGCGGACGTGTACCAGTCTTGCCAGCGGACATGCCGCATCATCTCGTGGTCGGTGGTGCCGTGCCCGGCGATGCGCGGCGCATAGACCGTGTGCCCTTCTCCAGCGAGATGCTCCGCCAACCAGCGCACCTCATCCGGGGATGCGCCCAACCCGTGCAGGCACAAGCAGCCCACATCCCCGCCGCGTGCAAAGTACGGTTCTGCACCGGGCATAATGTCAATATAATGCGTCATTCGTCGCTTTTGTCCTTGTGCCATTGCGTGATGAACGTCCATGCGTCATCATCCGTCCTTACAATCCGCTTGCGCTCTTGCCCCGGCGTAGACCGCAACGAGACACGCACCATCTGTTCTTGCATCGGTGTTTCGACAATCAAGGCCACCGGGATATGATCGAGACTATAGCGTGCGTTCAGGCGATAGCTTTCGCTCTGGGCCGTCGGCAAATTCCCGGCGATGAACCGCTCCACAGCGCGGAAATCCAGCAAGAGGCCACGCACGTTTTCTACGCCAACCGACTTGACAATCTTGGTGCCTTCAGCATAGACTTTCGCCGTAATCTCTGGGGTTAGAATTTTGCCGTAAATACCCACGATCACCCCATCCTCAAATTTGAGGTCAAACCCATCGCCTTGTACTGTCGTCATTGTTTAAGTCCTAAACTCTAATTTTGAGATTGATAGTTTCAGGCAGTGGGCTAGCCCCCGGTTTTGAACCGGGGCAGTAAGCAAATCAGAGCATACCTGAATAGTTACATGATTATAACAATTAAAGGACTTCATTTTTAGAGAAAACAGTTAATAGCCTGGACACCCAAGATTACGTTAGTAAATGCCTAGCCCCTGCGCGACCAAAACAAGAAGCGGCGCGACAACCAACGCCGGGAGGAAGTTCGCCACCCGCACAGGTTTGATTTCCAGAATGACCAAGGCCAAGCCGATGAGAATCACCCCCCCGGCAGCGGTCATCTCCGCGATCATCGCCGCCGACATGAACTCGCCCGCCAAAAAGCCGAGCAACGCCAGCCCACCCTGAAAGAGAAAGATCGTCAAAGTGGTGAATAGCACGCCAATGCCGAAGGTCGCCGCAAACGCCATCGCCGCGAAGCCGTCTAATGTGGATTTAATCGCCAGATTATCAAACCCGGCCTGTAAGCCCATGCCATCCTGGATTGAGCCGAGAATGGTCAACGGGCCGACACAAAAGACCAAGCTCGCCGTGACAAACCCGGTGATAAACCGCTCGCGTGGAGAAAGCCCCTCTTGCGGTGCGTCGTCCTGCGTTTGACCGCCAAAGCGCAACTGCAACCACCCGGCGAGCCGCTCTAACTGCGCATCCAAGCGCAACAATTCACCAATCGCTACGCCGATGACGACGCTCAATAAGGGCACAAGGAGATTGTTGGTCGCGGCGGCGTTGTCCAGCCCGACGACAATCGTAATTAAGCCGATACCAATCATCACCGACTCGCGCACGCGCTCCGGCAGGTGATCGCCGATGAATAAGCCCAAGACCGACCCTAAAGCGACGGTCACCGTGTTGAGCAGGGTTCCCCCCACTTAATTATCGTCCTGTTCCAAGGTAATCAACGAACTGAGCATTGATTTGCCGCCGTTGGCGATCTGGTCGGTGAGGTTTTTTTGCTCATCACTAAGCGGACCGTCGTCTTCATCCAGCAGCATTTCCGCATAGCCGATAATCGACGCGAGATGCGAGCGCGTCTCGAAGCTGACCAACTGCCGCGCCCCGGCCAGCATGTCATCGGGCACGACGAAGATCAACGACAACAACGAATTAATCTCCGTCGCTAACGCGCTGATGAATTGCTCTTGGGCAAAGTTCCAATCCGTTTTTGAGCGCAATTGATGCGCCGCGTCCTGCATCTCCTGGAGTTTTTTTGCAAGTTCTTCTACCATGTTTTCCAATCCTCTCGTAACAAAGACCACATCGTCATATCATGAAATTGTCCGTTCCAGATCGCCCGCTGTCGCAAGACACCTTCTCGGGCAAAGCCGCATTTCGTCAGCACCCGCACAGAAGCGGCGTTATGCACTTCAACTTGGGCTTCTACACGGTTTAACATCATCTCTTTAAAGCCAAATTCCACGATCCCGTCAACCGCTTCAGACGTTAACCCCCGGTTCCAGTAATACGGCAGCAGATCATAGCCGATGTCGGCGTAACGTTCACTACGCATCCACACGTTGAAGCCTGCCGTGCCGATCAACTTGCACGGGGTATCAGCCAGGCGTACCGCCCAGCGCACACCAACTTTATCGACAAATCGCTTGTCAATAAAGCGCAATAGCCAACGGGCATCTTCTAAGCTGCGGAACGTTTGAATATCATTATACTGCGTCACGGTTTCATCGCTATATAGATCATATAACGCCTGTAGATCGTCATCAGCGATAGCATCTAAACGCAGCCGGGGTGTTTCTAACGTAGGGAAGTAAGCAAAGTTAAACATGATTTCTCCTATTGCTCGTCTATAATACCCCAAAAATAACAGAAGACACACTCGCCGGTGTGCCTTCTAAGGTTATAGGAGAAACGCTGTTGCGCAAATTATGCGTACTCTAGTATTCCAGTTCGCTGTCCAACGTCACCCGTTGGCGGAATACCCAGTACGTCCACCCTTGATAGAGCAAGACGACAGGCACGAAAAACAGTGCTACAACCGTCATGATCTTGAGTGTGTAATCTGTAGAGGAAGCGTTGTAAACCGTCAGGTTGTACGCTTCGCTGATGCTGGATGGCATCACGTTGGGGAACAAACTGCTGAACAGGAGCATCGTCACGAAGACGATCACCAAGCTGCTGCCCACAAACGCCATCGGGTAGCGTTGGTTGAAGATCATATACCCGGCATAGAGTAGACCGCCGACGGCCCCCACTAAGGCCACGATCTGCACGATATTGATCTCATCAAAGATGGTGGTATCCACAAAGCTGAACAAGACAAACGCGACGATCAAGCCAGTAGTCGCTATCCAGAGCGGCTTTATCAGCACTTGCACGCGATCTTGGATGACCTTATCGGCTTTCATCTCCAAGAAGAGCGCCCCATGCAGGGTAAACAGCACTAATGTCACCAGACCGCCGACCAACGAATACGGATTCAGCAGATCCCAGAAGGTGCCGATATAATTCATGTCAGCATCAATCGCCAGCCCGCGCACGACGTTAGCGAAGGCCACGCCGAACAGCAGTGCCGGTAAGAAGCTACCGATGAAGATGGCATAATCCCATGTCTTGCGCCAACGTGGATCGTCCGCTTTGCTGCGGAATTCAAAGGCCACACCGCGCAAGATCAAGCCGACGAGGATGACGAACAATGCCAGATAAAAGCCGCTGAACATCGTCGCATACCAATGCGGGAATGCGGCAAACATCGCGCCACCAGCCGTCACCAACCACACTTCATTTGCATCCCACACCGGGCCAATGCTGTTGATGACAACACGCCGTTCTTTGTCCGTTTTGCCGACGAAGGGCAGCAAAATCCCTACGCCATAGTCAAAGCCCTCGAGGAAGAAAAACCCCGTAAACAGCACCACTATTAACATGAACCAAAGTTCGCTCAATTCCATTGTTCATTTACTCCCGTGTTTTCTGGGGCATCGTTTACGCCGATGCCCTCGCAAATTATCATGTTAAGCTGACTTAGTACACGCCTTCGGCGGCAGGTTCCATGTCGGGCTGCGGGTCCGGCAAGAGTTCATCACTGCCATCTTTGCCGAACTTCCACAGCAGATACACATCTGCGACCATCAGCACACCGTAAAGCAGGGTGTAGCCAATTAAGGTGATCCACAGCGCCGCAACACCCACGTTCGGGCTGACGGCTTCTTCTACGCGCATCTCGCCGAATACGATCCAGGGTTGGCGACCAATTTCAGTCAACAGCCAGCCAGTAGTATTCGCCAAGTACGGCAGCAAGATCGCCGCGACCATCACCTTGAGGAAGAAACGCCGTTGTAACAGCGTGCCACGATAGCGGAAGAACGTCCCCATCAGCGCCAAGAAGAACATCAGCGTACCGGCACCCACCATCGCGCGGAAGCTCCAGTAGGTCAACCAGATCATCGGCGGCACATAGTCCGTGTCAGGGCCATATTTATCCGCAAATTGCACTTGATAGTCGGCATTCAGGCTGTTGATGCCGCGCACCATGCCGTCCGGCGTGTTGTATGTGAGGAAGCTCAACAACGATGGAATGCGGATGTTGAGCACTTCTTCGCGGGCTTGCTCATCGCCAATCTGGAGCATGGAGAGTGCCGCCGGGTCGTCGTCTTCCCAAAGCCCTTCAGCCGCAGCCAATTTCATCGGTTGGTAGTTTGCCATGTGCTGGCCTTGCGCGTGACCGAAGCCCATACCGATAACCACGCTCACCAAACCGAAGACCAACGCCACGTTAAACGACTTGCGGAACATGACAGTCTTAGCATTTTCATTGCGCAGTAGGTGGAAGGCGCTCACGCCTAAAACGAAGAACGCGCCCGTCATGAAACCGCCCATAATAACATGCGGGAATTGCAACAGAACGTTCGGGTTAGTTATCAATTCTACAAAGTCGGTCATCTGTGCGCGGCCATCCACGACTTCGTAACCGACAGGGTTTTGCATGAAGCTATTGGCAACCAAAATCCAGAAAGCGGAGAGATTAGCACCAATCGCGGCGAGCCAAATCGTCGCTAAGTGCACACGCTGCGGCAGTCTGTCCCAGCCGAAAATCCATAACCCCAAGAATGTTGATTCTAAGAAGAAAGCCATCAAGGCTTCAATCGCCAACGGTGCGCCGAACACGTCGCCCACGAAGCGCGAGTATTCCGACCAGTTCATGCCGAATTGGAATTCCTGCACGATACCCGTCACAACGCCCATAGCAAAGTTGATGAGGAACAACTTCCCCCAGAACTTTGTGGCTTTTTTGTAATTTTCATCGCCTGTGCGGACCCACTGCGTCTGGAAAATGGCCGTCAAAATGGACAAACCCAAGGTCAGCGGGACGAAAAAGAAGTGATATACCGTAGTCACGCCAAATTGTAATCTGGCGAGGTCTAATGCTTCCATCAGTTCAATTATCCTCATATTAATCACAAAAACCCGTTGCTGCTATGTTAATCTATGGCTCATATAAGACATAGTGATGACAATCATATGAGAATATGACATATGTAATGGGCGTTTTTTGGGTTACAATGTTGATAATGCGATCGGCATCCTGAAAGAAAAATAATGCCTGATAGAACAATACCTCTTACACAGTTAAAAGCAATTGCAAGTGCAGTAATGCACGCGGCAGAAGCAGGCTCATTAGATGAAGCCTTACAACGCATTGCGGATACCTCCCGCGAGTTGGTCGAGAGTCGTTATGCTGCGCTTGGTGTGCCAGATGGCAACGGCGGGCTAACACATTTTATCGTCTCTGGCATCAGCGATAAGCGCATCCGCGAGATTGCGCACCCGCCCTTAGGCCGGGGCTTACTCGGTACGATTATGCACGAGCGTAAGCCGATCCGCTTGGCGCATATGAATGACGACGACCGCGCAGCAGGCTTCCCGGAAGGCCACCCGCCGATGGATGCCTTTTTAGGCGTGCCTATCCAAGTGGGCGGGGATGAATTGTTCGGCATGTTGTATTTGACGGACAAAATCGACGGTGAGCCGTTCACAGAGTCCGATCAATGGCTGGTCGAATCACTCGCCGGGTACGCCGCGCTCGCCATCGCCGGGGTGCAATTGCGCGATCAACAACATCGCCTTACCCTACTGGAAGAACGGCAGCGCATCGGCATGGCCCTCCACGATGGCATCATCCAATCACTTTATGCTTTGGGGATGCACCTTGACTTGATCCGCTTAAAGTCCGATATGCCGACGGAGACCTTTAGGCCAGTGATTGACGGCTTAAACACCGTTATTGAAGACATCCGCACCTATATTATGGATTTGCGCCGTGCCAATGATACGGAAAAACCCTGCCGCGAGACGCTGCAAGATGTCGTCAGAAATTTGTACATCCCAGAAGATTTACACGTTATCATCAACGCGCCGGATACCACCCTGCCGTTTAAAGAAGAAGACATGCAATCAATCAAGATGATTGTGCGCGAAGCCGTGAGTAACGTCGTGCGCCATGCGGAAGCCAGCACCGTCACCATCACCGTATGGCAAAACCCCGATCATGTCGCGCTTATCATCAGCGATGACGGCATCGGCTTTGACCCTGAATGCCTTAAAAATCAAAACGGCCTCGGTGTAAAAAATATGACGCACCGCGCCTTGATGCATAACGGGATGCTTGAGGTCTACAGCAAGGACGGCCAAGGTACAACCGTCGATATTAAAATCCCAACGCCGACTTACGTTAGCACGAGCTAGTTTGTGCCGCGAGTTCGGCAGCGGTCAAGAAGCCGTCAGCCGCGCCCGCCACGCCAATTTTATACGACGCAAACACGACCGCCTGCTTAAGTGCGTCGTGCGCATGGCCGGATTGCATATAGCCGTGTACAAATGCGCTGAACAGCGCATCCCCCGCGCCGACCGTGTTGACGATGGGGCGTGTGTGCACTGCGGGAACGTGCACGGCAGACGCGCCCCGCTCTCGCAAGATCGCGCCTTGCGCACCACACCCCACCACAACTACCGCCGGATCATAACGTTGGCCGATTTGCTGCGTCCATGCTTGCGGCGTAGTCGGTAGATTTTCGTGGCTCTGGAACAGAATATCAGCGGCGGCCATGTAATCCTGGTTATAGTCGTCGTCAATGGCGCTGATGGCATGAACGTCCGTTGCGATGGGCACCCCAGCGGCCTGTGCCATACCGAGCAACCCCCGCGCAAAATTGATATTGCAAATCACCGCGCATTGCACGTCATCAAACGCCTGCTCCGCCGCTATGGTGCGCTCTTGCAGGTCTTTGAGGTCGGTAAAAATTGCCCGTTTGCCCTGCGCATCGTACAGGATGACCGATTGGGCCGTGTGGGGTGCATCGCGGACGATATGTGCGGATGAGACATTGAGCGCCTCAATCGCTGTAATGACCTGATCGCCTGCGAGGTCGTGCCCGATGAGTGAAAGAAAGCGCACGTCATCGCCCAAGGTCTTCAGCGCCTTAGTGATGTTATAGCCCACCCCGGCGACGGTGGTAGTCACACCGAAAAACGGATACCGCACCGGGGCGTATGTAACCGGGAACGCATCGACTTTGAGCGTGGTTTCAATGTTAATCAACCCGGCGACTAAAATCTTCATCATCGTCATCCTTTGGTGCAAATAGGTAACTACTCAGCTAACGTGTATATTGCCCGCATCGGCTCAAAGCCGATGGCTACATAAACTCTTGGAAGCCCATAAATGGGCTGTATACAATGATACTTCTCACTAATTGCCCCATTTATGGGTCGCCCGTTTACGGGCTTTGCAGTTAGCTAGTCCCCGGTTTTGAACCGGGGCAGCATACAAATCAGCACGTTACGAAAATAGGCGTTAATCGTAGATGTTACTTATTTTTTATATTACAATGTAATGAGCGGCTATAAATCAGAGGTCAGACCATACAGCGTGGTAACCACACCCAAAAGCCCTACAAATAAATAACCAAAGTTATCTATAGAAGCACTTTGGATCAAATTTGAGACTTCACCCACGCCAAGTTGAAGCAGGAAGGGGCTAAGGAACAATGAGGTTTTTTTCCAAAAGTTGTTTTTGTGTCCATACAATTCTTTGTGTGCTTGCTGGATATGATGGGGGTTGACTGCTGTATTTGACCATGACTTAGAGGCGATTTCACTAGCACGAAGTTTGATGTTCATTCTGAATTGACTTGTGTATTCGCGGAGTTTTTCTTGCGCTTTTTCAGATAATTGGGTCATTTATCACATAGCTTTACGGCAATCACTATTTTTTAGCAGATGAAACCAGCTTTTTTTCCTGTTTATGACGATACCAGTTTGTAGCAAATACACCAGCACTCAAGCCTAATGCTATACTCACCCAAGCAAGAATTGTCGATAAGCTATCATCAATTTGATTATCATTAAACAGTACAAAAATTATAAACAACACACCTGCCATTACGCAAATAGAAAGTGTAGCACCAAAAAATAGGCTCACATAGCGCAAACGATTGACGTTTAAATCTGTTGTACTCTTGGGGTTAAGCATTGTCTTTTTACGCGGAATAAGGAATTCTTGGGCCTTTTTGTTATGTCGTGCGTCGTGGGTTTTTGTAGCTTGCATTTTTTTGGCAACACGCTGTTTTTGTGCTAATTTTGGATTCATTTATGATTGCATTTCATTTATCCATAATTCACAAAATGTATTATAACACAACATTTACGTAAAAAGGGATAAGAAAAAATGACACGTTTCATTCTTGCACTCGACCAGGGAACAACCTCCTCACGCGCAATTTTGTTCGACCACAACGGGCAAATCGTCCGCGAAGCGCAGCGGGAATTCAAACAACATTACCCGCGCCCCGGTTGGGTCGAGCACGACCCCAACCAAATTTGGGAAACACAACTGGCCGTCGCCCGCGAAGTTGTCGATGGCAAGCCGCAAGAAATCGTTGCGATTGGCATCACCAATCAACGCGAAACAACCATCGTCTGGGATAAAGAAACGGGCGAACCGGTCTATAACGCCATCGTCTGGCAAGATCGCCGCACGGCGAAATTATGCGATCAACTGATTGCAGAAGGCTTTGACCAAAATATCCTGGAAAAAACCGGGCTGGTGACGGATGCGTACTTCTCCGCGACCAAGATCGCCTGGATTTTGGACAACGTAGACGGCGCACGCGCCAAAGCGGAAGATGGCAAGCTGTTGTTCGGCACGGTGGATACCTTCCTTGTTTGGAAACTCACCGGGGGGCGCTTCCACATCACCGATGTCAGCAACGCCAGCCGGACAATGCTCTACAACATCCACAAGAAATGGTGGAGCACGACCATTAGCGAGCGCCTGGGCATCCCCATGCAGATGTTGCCCCAGGTGACAAGTAGCAGCATGGCCTATGGGCACACCGACGCAGAGCACCTGGGCGAGCGCATAACCATCGGCGGCATCGCTGGCGACCAACAAGCGGCGACATTTGGGCAAGCGTGCTTTATGCCCGGCCTGGGCAAGAACACCTACGGCACCGGCGGCTTTATGCTGCTCAACACCGGGGATAAGCCGCAGACCTCCCACAATAAGTTGCTGACCACCGTCGCCTGGCGGCTCAATGAGCAGGCCACACAATACGCCCTAGAAGGGAGTATCTTCATCGCCGGGGCAGCGGTGCAATGGCTGCGCGATGAGATGAAGTTTATTAAGGACTCCGCCGAGTCGGAAGCCGTCGCCCGCAGTGTCGATAGCACCGATGGCGTGTACGTCGTCCCCGCGTTCGTGGGCATGGGTGCGCCCCATTGGGATCAGTACGCACGCGGAACAATCCTCGGCCTCACACGCGGCAGCGGGCAAGCGCAAATCGTCCGCGCTACGCTGGAAGGTATCGCCTACCAAACCCGCGATGTCATCACCGCGATGGAAGCCGACAGCGGCATGACGCTCAACGCCTTGCGCGTGGACGGCGGCGCGACACAAAACAACTTCCTGATGCAGTTCCAAGCGGATATTCTCGGCGTGCCTGTCGAGCGTCCCGCCATCACAGAGACGACCGCCCTCGGCGCGGCGTATCTGGCCGGGTTAGCGGTGGGTTACTGGTCATCGCAAGAGGAAATCGCCCAACAATGGCGCGTGGAAAAGACCTTCGAGCCGGAGATGGGCGAAGATCAACGCGAAAAGCTGTTTGCTGGTTGGCAGAAGGCTGTCCAACGGGCGAAGGCGTGGGCGGAAGAATAACTATTAAGCATCTTAAACAAAGGCGACACTATGTGTCACCTTTGTTTAAATCCCAACTAAACATTGACCAAAACTTATCTTATACTCATAGATGCATATTAAATTTACGCTGATATTTATGAACATTTAGAGGCAATATGCGCAAGCTCGCTATTTTATTCGTCTTAGTCATGTTGGCGATGGTTTCCATCGTCGCAGCACAAGATGAAGAAGACGAAAGCTTCACCATTACAATTCTGCACACCAACGACAGCTACGCCAACCACGAACCCCAAAGTGACGGTATCGGCAGCGTTGCCCGGCAAGCCACCGTCGTGAACCAGATCCGCGAAGATGTGAGCGAAAACCTACTGCTCCTGAGCGCGGGCGACCGCTTCACCGGGACGCTATTCCACCAACAATATCGCGGCGCGGAGCAAATCGACATCCGGCCTGGATTTCGCTGAACGATAGTGGCGAATACGAAGCCATCGACCCGGCAGGCACCTACTTTGTCGGCACCAACGACTTTATGCCCAATGACGGAAGTCGCCGGGCGCTAAGTCGTCCAAGATTTGAAAGGGCGATGGCGTTGTGTCATCGCCCTTTTTAACCATCAAACGACCACATACAACAGCAACGCCAAGTAGAACATCCCCCCGGCAGCCATGACGAATAAATGCCAAATATCATGATGATTGAAATAATGCGGGTGCGGGTTCGGCCAACTAAGCGAGTAAATGACCGCCCCAGTGAGATACAAGCCACCGCCCATAAAGCATAAGATCACCCCGGCCTGTGGCGCAGCGGCGATAAACTGCGGCGCGGCCACGATCCCGGCGGTACCCATTGCCACATAAAACAGCGTTGAGATATAGCGCGGCGACACGCCCCGCACATAATAGCGCATCACATAAACACTCCCGACCAACGCCGCCCCCCACATCGTGACCAAGATCATGACGCGCCAACTCCCGGTGAGGAAATACACGGCAAAGGGTGTATACGTCCCGGCGATTTGCAGGAAGATGCCCACGCGATCATACTTGACCAAACGGTTGAGCGTGATGACATCGCCTTGACTCATATGATAAAAACCGCTGGCAAGATACAAAAAAACACAACTGACACTATAAATGCTGATGATAATCAACTTGGTCACATCACCCCAAGCGACGACCAATAAGGCGATCCAGCCTATCACGCTAAAGAGAGCGGCGGCGAAGTGCGTTAAGCTGCTGGTTGGGTCACGAAAGCGAGTAAGAAAGTTTTGCATGAGCGTTTTGCCTTTCGATTGTTCGCCTATCAGACCACAGCTTTGTTTGAAAAGCTACAAACTGTGTTATATTTCATGTGGTTTTTAGATTTTGGATGGAGGGACTTATGCGCGTGTATCGTGCGCTTATTTTTATATGTGTTTTGATGATTTTATCGTTGCCTGCACAAGCTATTGACGAAGAAGACACCCTTTTAGTATGGCTGGCCGATGGCTTGCGCCCTGGCGAACTAGCAAGCAATAGCGAACGCGGCAGCCTCGCCTTGATGAACGGCGCGGGCGAAATCAGCGAGACGATTTTAGAGCTACCCGCTAACGCGGTCAACGTGGCAGCCTGCACGGAGCAAGCCACCGCCCCGGATGGCAGCGCCTTTGCCTATTACGTCGGCAACGATACCAGCGGCTCGGTATATGTGATAAACGCCGCCGGAGAAGCCGCACAGATCCGCAATGTGGGGCGGCGCTCCTGCTTGGGATTAGGCACGCTCCAATGGACCGACGACAGCGGCACACTGGCCCTACTCAACGCGGACGCGATCGCCAATACGGAAATGATCCAGGGGACGTTGGCACTTCACCCCGCTGATGCCCTTGACGAAGCCAGCTTCGAGCGGGATAACGTCGCCGCGTTTAAGCTCAACGATGACAATGTGGCCTTTATTGAGGTCTTTAACGATTATGTGAGCATCTACGAAGGCGCACCCGATGATTTGACGGAAGTCACGCGGTTATATAGCGCCCGCGAGAATTGCGGCTTCCGCGCCAGCGACATCGCCTATGTCAATGACGGCACATTGGCGGTCATCCTGGGGCAGAACTGCACCGGCAGCAATACCTGGGATCTCTACCGTGTGGACATCGCCAGCCGCAGCGCCAACCGCTTATTACGTGAAGACACCCGCGCCGGGTTCTTCAGCCAAGCCGCCGCTATGCACATTATTAGCGCCGGTGGGAACACGGTCTACGCCGGGACACCGGACGGCCTGCTCGGTAACTTCAGCGCAGAACTCCGCCGTATTGACATGGCAAATCCCATCGTAGATGACCCGGTATTTGATTTTATCGTCACCCCGCGCCAACCTGCCGGGACGTTCAGCACGGCACCACGTTTTAGCCCGGATGGGCGCTACATAGCGATAATCCGACAAACGGCTGACGTGCAATCAACGCTGGTGATTATCGACCTACGCACTACCGACACGGTGACAGAAGTCAGCGGTGGCAGCGCCGGGAGCACGATCTCCGCGATGGCGTTTGATAGCTCCAACAGCTTGTATTATCTGGTGGGCGGCGTGGACGGTGCCGACAACCTGCTCCGCAATGTGGACTTAAGCAGCGGCGACGATACCGACATCGTGCGTGGCAACTTCATACCACCGCTGGTGCTCAACGCGGATGCTAGCGAAGCCGTTTTGCTCAACCGTGATCTTACCGGCGCGGATGATGACCCGTTCTTTGATCTGGTCGCAGCGAGTTTGAGCGATGGCAGCTTAAGCACGATTTACAGCGGCGCAGAACTGGACGACAGCGACGAGATCACGACGCTGCGCTTCGCATCGCCGTTGTGGTGGCTGCCATAGCAGCGGCTCAAAATCCCCCTTGCCACATCAAGGAGGATCACCGCTCAAGCAAAAAGTCCTTGACGACTTTAAAGTAAAGGTCGCGCTGGCTGGCCGCCGGGGAATGCCCCGCATTGTGGAAGACGTAACGCTCCGCCTGCGGATACAGCGCCCGCACACGCTCGCGGGTTTGCGCGTCGAACGTCGCGTCGTCGTCCGCTTCTAAGATCAGCATCGCGCCCGGCCACCCCGCCAGATCATCCGGCATGAGGGTGTAATTATCAGCAAAATCCAGCAAGGCGTGGTAGGTGCTGGCAAGCGCGGCCTTATCCACGCGGTAACTATAGAGTTCGTCTAAGTAAGCGCGATAAAAATCGTGCATAGCTTCCGGCGGTTGCATGATGGTAAACATCGTCTCTTTGGCGTTTTCCATCACGACATCTTCCGGTGCAGCGTCGATCATGGCAATGCCTTGACGATAACGCCCGGTTGACGCTTCATCGAGAACCGCCGTTGTAGAAAGTACCAGCTTATCCACAAATGCCCGGTGTCGCCGGACGAAAACTTGTGCCAGCATCCCGCCGAAAGACCCGGCCAGTACATGCGCAGATTGTACGCTTTCATGCTGCAAAACCCCGGCGATGCCGTCCGCAAGTTCGGCCATCGTATTCAACGCGGGGTAAGATGGTGCAATCACGCGGAAGTCGTCTTCCAGCAAGGGGATATTACGATATGCGGCATCGGCTTCCCTCAAGCCACCGACGAGCAACAGCAAAACTTGATCGCCCGCACCACTGGCAATATAACGCCATGTCACGCCATTGACAACGTGCGTGCTTTCCGGGTGAGTCCGCCGGAATTGGTGCAGTTCTTCGCGTTGTTCTGCCGGGACACTGGCGTAAATTTCATCAAATGTGCGCATCGTATAATCCTTTACACGGGCGCGAAGAATCACGCCCCTACATTACGATTTTCATTGTTGTAGGGGCTGCAAGAATGCCGTCCAAGACGACAAAGACCTTGCTATCTTGTGGTCGCCCCGAAAGAGAACGAACAACCAATAACCCTATCTTACAGCCCCTTACCGCCCATCACATCAAGGCTTGCGCCGGACGGTTGCCCTACAAGTAAGGGCATCGCCTGCCCAATGAGGGCGCGGACTTCCGGCAACGTGAGCGCGGCATCATGCGCGTCTTTGCTATCCCATAGCTCCATCACCCAGACTTTACCCGCATCGTCACGATCTTTATTGATGATATAAAACTTACAGCGCTGCTGATCGTCCATGAGTGCAGCGGCTTGCAGTAGAATGTTGATGAGTTTATCGCGGTTTTCCGGGGTTGTCGTCAAGTTGCCGACCATGCTAAACATCGCTTTTTCTCCCTGTCGTCATCAGATGGAGAAATTATACCAGAACGAATGTTCAAGCACAAAAACACGGGACAATCCAGCGGATCGCCCCATAAGCGTTAGGCGTTTTCTTCTGTGGGGGTCGCGGCATCTTCTGCTGCGGCTTGTAAGTCTTTATCTTCGCTGGCGTGCCAAACGCGGTTGGCAATATCAATGTACAGTTGCCCGTCAAGATGGTCGATCTCGTGTTGGAACACCCGCGCTAGCCAGCCCTTCGCCTTGATGCGAATATCATCGCCGTGACGGTCTTGCCCGGTGATGACGATGGACTCGTAACGGTCAACGTCGCCAAAGTAATTGGGGATCGACAAGCACGCCTCAACGCCTTCGACCATGCCCCGGCTATGCTTGATGATCTTGGGGTTGACGACTACATATAAAATACCGGCATCGTCGCCGTATTCTTTTTTAGCGTCTTCGTCATCGGGCAGACGCACCACAATCACGCGCTGGCTGACGGCCACCTGGGGCGCGGCCAAGCCAACACCGGGGGCATCGAGCATCGTTTCGATCATGTCATCAATTAATTTTTGGAATTTGTCGTCAAAGCTGGTGACTTTGACCGCTTTTTTACGCAGAATAGGATTATCAGGTTGAATTATAGGTAATACAGCCATTGTCAGTTATCTCATGTTTATCATTTGCAGAGTGCCGTCTATTGTAGCGGATAGTTACACGCCTGACGACTGTGCCATTTGTCGCGCTTGATTTACCAAATCATCGACAATATACCGCAAAATAGAGGTACTGTTGGCGATCTCTTGGACTTGTATTTTTTGCGCTGTGTTGAGCGTGTCCATCATGCGGGTGATGAGTAACTCGGAATAGCCGAACATCGGCGTAAGCGGGTTGCCTAGCTCGTGGCGCAACTCGGACGAGACTTTATCCGGGGGTAAGGCGGAGAAAGCAGTCGCCACATGGATGAACTTTTCCGCATTGGCGAGAATTTTACGGATAAATTCGCCTTGACGGGCATCAAGTGTGCCGTCTTCCTCTCGTAAGAGGGCTTCTGCATTTTGTACAATGGTGCTAATGTGATCCTGTAACGCTGCGTCCATAGGTATTCCTGTCAAAACAGACTGCGATTCAGACTCTATCTTACTAACAATTCAGGTTAAGCACAATTCAGGTTTTATTCTTTCACAAGTTTTTCGTAACTACTCAGGTATATCCCGCATCGGCTCAAAGCCGATGGCTACATTAAACGCTAGGAAGCCCGTAAACGGGCTGTATAAAATGATCTTTCGCGCTGACTAGCCTGTTTACGGGCGGCGCATACATGGGCTAGCCCCCAGTTTTGAACCGGGGCAGTAAGCAAATCAGAGCATACCTGAGTAGTTACAGTTTTTCACAATCTTGGAGTGATGATGATGCTCAAAAAGTATGAACCTTTGATTTTATATGTGCTGGTGTTCTTCGGCGGGTTTGCCAATCTCGCAGCGGAGATCATCGGCCCGCGTATGTTCGCGTCGTTGTTCGGTAATACGACAACCGTCTGGGCGGTGATGATCTCCGTGACCTTGGTCGGCCTGTCGGTCGGGTATGCCATCGGCGGACGCATCCAAGCGGAAAAAGCACGCGGGTTATTGCCGGCGGTCTTGCTGGTTAACGCGGTATGGTTGCTCATCATCGGTTGGGTCATCTGGGAAGTCCCGGCGGCAGCCGTAGCCGGGGGCACACGCATCGACGCAAGTATGTTACTCACGGTCAGTTCCGGCGCATTCTTCGTGCCGTCGGTGCTGTTTGGCATGATCTCCCCGGTGACGATTACCCTGCTCTCTGCGGAAAAGGCCACGACCAATAGCAGCGAAACCGTCGGCAACGTCTACGCAATCGGCACAGTGGGCAGCGTAGCCGGAGCCTTAAGCGCGGCTTTCTTCCTTATACCCTGGGTGGGCTTGACGCAATCGCTGCAAGTATTTGCGGCGGGGTTGGTGTTGTTCGCGGCCTACTTCTGGGCGGATCGCTGGCGGTATGCGGTGGCAGCGGCGGCGGTCATCCCGTTGATTGTGCCGCAGCCGGGCTTTGTATGGCGTGAGGATGACGGGCTTGAACTCCTGGCGCAGCGCGAAGGCTATTATCAAACGGTGCGGGTATATGCCAATGATGAATTCGTACAGATGCACCTAGGGCCGACCTTCCACAGTCGCATGGATTTAGAGACAGGCTTGCCCACGTTCAGCTATGCGCAGACCATGCTCGACCTCATCCCCGACGATGTGAGCGACCAGCACACGCTGATTATCGGCGGTGCCGGGCATAGCCTCGCCCGTGAGCTAGAGCGGCGCGGCGCGACGACGGTCGAAGTAGAAATTGATCCGGTTGTGGTGGATCTCTCCGACGAATACTTCGGCACGATAGACGGCGAGATCGTCATCCAAGATGGGCGCGTATACATGGCCGGTGTTCCGGCGGGTAGCTTCGATTTTGTTATCGTGGATGCCTTCGACGGCGCGGCCACCGTCCCGCCGCAGTTGACCACGCAAGAATTTTTTCAGGAAGCGGCGCGGGCGCTCACGCCGGAGGGTGTGCTGTATTATAACTTTGTGGGCACGCCGGAGGGCGAGCGTAACCGTTCGTTTAAGGCGATAGCCACCACGATGGATGCCGTTTTCGCCTCGGTTGGGGCGCGGTCTTCTCGCGGGGATGGCTTGCTCCAGGGCGAAGACTCGCAGAATATTATCTTTGTCGCGTCGAACGGCTCCTTGGGGGCGCTGCCGCTTTCGCCTGTGCCGGATGACGGCACGCTCCTAACGGATAACAACAATCCAATGGAGATTTTCCTGGCCGAAGCGCGTGATTTCATCTATTACCGCCGCTAAAAGCTGCACAGGCTTGCAACCTGCGGTATGATACAGGCGTATATGATTTAACGTGTGCTACGGCACACTGGGGGAGAAGAAACCTTGTCCGATCCAACAATCAGCCAGTGGGTAAACGCGGCGATTGCAGGTGACCATGAAGCATTTGCGGAGATTCTCTATAGCTTCCAGGATGCCGTTTACAACTTATGTTATCGCATGTTGAGCGATGCCGGAGAAGCGGAAGATGCCGCACAAGAGGCTTTTCTGAAAGCCTATAACAATCTCTCGCGCTATGACCATAATCGCTCATTTAAAACATGGATTTTGTCGATTGCGTCCAACCATTGCATCGACCGCTTGCGCAAACGGCGGATGCACTTTGTCAGCATCGACGAACCGATACCAGCCACATTGAGCTTGGCGAGTGATGACCCGTTGCCAGAACAAGCGACGATCAGCCATCAACGCAGTGCGGAAATGCAAGCCTTGCTCGACGAACTCGAACCCGATTACTGCCTCGCGGTCATCCTGCGCTATTGGTACGATTACTCCTATGCGGAGATCGCCGAGCAGATGGAAACCACCGAGAGCGCCATCAAGAGCCGCTTGTTCCGCGCACGCAAGATGTTAGCGGCCAAAATCGAAGCCCAGAGCCCCGGCTCCGGCACCAGAAATTCACTAACGGAGGGGTAAACCAGTGAGTGACGAGCGTATAGAAAACTTGATGCAAGCGGCCTTAGACAATGAAGCCTCATCCCAAGAGGAAGCCGAACTTGCAGAACTACTTGACAACGACACCGAACAGGCGCAAGCGTTCGATGCCCAACGCCAAGTTGATGACATGCTGCGCTACCCCCCGCACGAACGCGCCCCCAAACGCTTGGCTATGGCGATCATGGCGAAGCTCGCCCAGACGATACAAGAACAACAAACGGCACAATCCCCCGTGACAGAAGCCCAACTGCGGGTGGCCTTTCAACTCGTGACCGTCACCGCGTTGCCGCTTTTAGTCGGCGCGGGGTATATGCTGCTCAACGCCCAGACCAAGCAAGAAAGCGTCGAGGCCGTCTTAGAGCAAGTCGTCTTAATCATGATGATCATGTTGGAATCCATCAACGTTTTGCTGGACGAAGCCGAGCAAGTCTACCAAGAAGACCCGGAGATGGCACTCGCTTTGTTGACTATGATTCCGTCTACGTTGCTCATTTTGGTGCAGGAAATCTTAGGTATCGAAGACGACGAATAAGTACGAAGCGGGGTTATTTAACCCCGCACTCATCTCTTTCACCCCTTCTATGAGTGCCATCTAAGTGACGTGTAAAGTCTACTACGTATGCAAATAACACATTTTACAGTTGCTTTACACTTTTTCGATACGGTGCTTTAATCTTTAACTCAATATCCAGAGCGAAAACTTTTAAATCGGCTTTAAAGATTGCTTTCGATTTAACTCATATAAGCCTGTGATGATCTAAATGTCTTATTTAACCAAGACACTTTAAATCAGTTACACGTTTAACAGGAGTAGTATTGATATGCGTAGACTATTTGCTCTACTTACGGTTTTAGCCCTTTTCGCGATGGCCTTCTCCGGCTTCGCCCAGGATGACGAAGAAAGCAACACCATTGCTGACATCGTTGTTGCCTCGGCAAGTGCAGAAGAAGGCGCGGAGTTCACCGTGCTGTTGACGGCTGTCCAGGCCGCTGACCCGATTGTGCTGGAACTGCTGGCTGACCCCGAAGCCGAAGTCACCGTTTTCGCCCCGACTGATGCGGCGTTCACCGCTCTGTTCGGCGCACTGGGTGAAGAAACCGTAACCGCCCTGCTGGAAGACCCCGCAGCCCTGACCGAAATCCTCACCTACCACGTCGTTGAAGGCGCAGCCTTTAGCGAAGACGTTGCCGCGCTCTTGGTTGATGGCGACTTCTCCGTCGAGACCCTCAACGGCCAATATGTTGACGTAGCGACAACCGAAGAAGGTGGCATCACCCTGGACGATGCTAACCTGGTGCTGGAAATGCTGGACATCGAAGCCGATAACGGCGTGATCCACGTCATCGACGCAGTGCTGCTGCCGGAAGATCGCACCATTGCCGAAGTCGTCGTTGAGGCCGCTAGCGCAGAAGAAGGCGCGGAGTTCACCTCCCTGCTGGCCGCTGTACAAGCCGCTGACCCGGCAGTCCTGGAAGCACTCAGCAACCCTGATGCTGAACTGACCGTGTTCGCCCCGACCGACGAAGCATTCGCCGCTTTGGGTGAAGAAACAATCTCCGCCGTCTTGGCTGACCAAGCCCTGGTGACCGGTATCCTGCTCTACCACGCTGCTGAAGGCGCAACCTACAGCGGTGACATCGTCGACTACTTCATGGGTGGTATGGACATGGAAGAAGAAGGCGACATGGAAGAGGGCGATGAAGCCGAAGACATGGACGAAGAAGGCATGGACGATATGATGTCTGACGCGCTGGTTGTTACCATGCTCGATGGCCTGGACGCTGAAATCACCGTGACCGAAGAAGGCGTGTTCATCAATGACGCACAGATCATCCTGACCGACATCGACGCAGCCAACGGCGTAATCCACGTCATTGACGCAGTGCTGATGCCGCCGATGGACGACATGGGCGACGAAGAGTAAGCCTGACTTTTTCCTCCTTAGATAAAATTCAAAAAGGCCGGGGCACTGCTCCGGTCTTTTTGTTTTGCTTCATAATATGTTAAGCTAATAAACGATCGTTAAGTAGTGATTTTACGAGATGGAAAATGACACTTATTGAAAAGACAGACACCTATTGCATCGTTGGCGCAGGCTCTAGCGGCATCACAGCGGGCAAGGCGCTCAAAGAACACAACATTCCTTTTGAGATCATCGAACGTGAAGACGACATCGGCGGGAACTGGTACTACGACAAGCCCAATAGCAGCGTTTACAAAAGCACGCACCTCATTTCGTCCAAGACGATGACGGCTTACACCGATTACCCCATGCCCGACGATTACCCGGACTACCCCAGCCATGAGGAAGTCTGCGCGTACCTGCGGGATTATTCCAAACACTTCGGCGTGACCGACTACATCCGCTTTAATACGTCCGTAGAGGACATTGTGCGCACGGATAAGGGCCTATGGGATGTATCGCTGGATGATGGCAACACCTATCGTTATGCTGGCGTGCTCATCGCCAACGGCCATAACTGGGATCCTAAATTCCCGGATTTCCCCGGTGAATTTAACGGGGTTACATTGCATTCTGCGGAGTACAAAACGCCAGATGTGCTGCGCGATAAAAATGTGCTGGTCATCGGCGCGGGGAATTCCGGCTGTGATATTGCGGTTGAAGCCGCTCAAAACGCCGCGCAGACCTTCCACAGTACCCGGCGCGGTTATTGGTATGTGCCTAAATATGCGTTTGGCAAACCAGCGGATACCATCAACGAAATCCCGCTTAAGCTCGGCCTGCCCGTGTGGATGCGCCGCATGATTAACGGCATGATCTTACGTGTGCTGGTGGGCGACCTGCGGCAGTATGGGCTGCGCAAGCCGGATCACAAATTGCTGCAAACCCACCCCATCATCAACCAGCATTTGACCTATTACATGGGGCACGGGATGATCGACCCGAAGCCGGACGTAGAAGAACTGTGCGGGGATAGCGTCAAGTTTAAGGATGGCAGCGTCGAAAAAATTGATGTGATCGTCTACGCGACGGGCTTTAACATCACCTTCCCCTTCATCGACTTGAAGTATCTGAACTGGGACGGCCACCGCCCGGAGTTATACATCAACGCCTTCCACCGCACCTATGACAATATGTTTGTTGTGGGGTTGATCCAACCGGATAGCGGGCAGTTCTGGATTGCGGATTTACAAAGTCAGTTGATCGCCCAATTCATCAAAGGGGTGGAAGCCAACAGCCCCGCCGCGCAAGAGTTCCGCCGGATTAAGGCCAGCGAAACCCCGGATATGGGCGGCGGCATCAAATACCTGGAGTCTACGCGCCATCTCGTAGAGATCGAGCATCACAGCTATCGGCAGCGCGTGAAGAAGCACCTGAAGGCATTTGAACAAGTCTACGCTTGATCGTCCTTACCGTCGCGGCTGCTAGGATGCAAAAGCAGCGTCAGCTTATATAAGCGCTTATCAGGCGCGGCGGTATCTATATCACGCTGAGTAAAGCCATATTCATCCAGCAGACCGCGCAATTTCTCGTAGAATTCTTCTGCGCGTTCCGGCGCGAGCGAGGCGCGGCTCTGCTGCAAGACCATGCGCCGATGCGGGGGCGTTTGTGGGTCGTCATCGTCTTCGGGGATGCCAATGCTGCCCTTGATGAAGCTCTCGCGCACGTCTTCAAACGCACTACGGAAGATACCGTTGAGCATGACCTCTAAATTTTCGTCAAATTGTTCGTCTTTGGGCGAGAGCAACCCCCGCGCCAAACGATAGCGAAAAGCCGCCGCTTGATAATGCTTTTCCACGATGCCAGAAACAAGGCGCGTGTCCACCATTTTGATGATGTTATGCTTTTCCAGCAGATTAAAGTGATAATAGAGTTTTGTGGGTGGGCGGTCGATTTTCTCGGCAACCTCTTTGACGGTGCTCGGCTCGCGTAGATACTCCACGATGTTTAATCGCAAAGGATCCGCCAGCACTTTGAGCGTTTCTAGGTTGTCGATAACGTATTCTTCCGCAGGGATAAAGGGTGTCTTTTCCATCATTCAAAATAAACTTTATGTTGAAAACAATTGTGTAGCCTATATTAACGTAATTTCGGCAAATTGCCTATAGTTTAACCCTATGCAACTTTGATGCTACGATACAGAAAACCGCGATCATCGCCACTGCAAACACAAGGTCTACAAGCTGGAAATCCGAGGTTTTACCGTTTGCGTAGATATTCACAGAAGCGAATGGTAAAAAGTAAAGAGGGTGTGTTGGCGTAATGGCAGTCCCGTCCTCTACGCCAAACACAGTCTAACAATTACCCTATGCCTAATTATAGGCAGAATACATAAGGAGTGCAAAGTGTACACCAAACGTTTAATTGCAGTAATGTTAATAAGTCTTTTGGCGCTGGCGCTGGTGCCGGTGGCCGCCCAGGACGACGACCCCGGCGTGCTGAATCTGTATTCATCGCGGCACTATGGCGCGATGGAAGGCCCCTTCGTCGCATTTGAACGCGATACCGGCATTGAACTGCGCGTGACCGACGGTTCCCCGCGTGATTTGCTGGCGCGTCTGGATGCGGACATCCAACGCGGCGGGCGCAGCGTGGCGGACGTGTTCCTCGCCATTGATGCTGGTGTATTGGGCATCGCCACCGAGCGTGGCCTGCTGCAACCCATCAGCGAAGAAGACGCACCCGCGCTTTACGAGAACATCGCGCCAGAATTACGTGATCCAGACGGTCACTGGTTCGGCTTGAGCATCCGCGCACGCACGGTCGTATATAACCCCGAAAACGTGACCGAAGACGAGATCGACGCGCTGAACACCTACGCCGACCTTGCCGACCCCGTATGGGAAGGCCGTGTCTGTATGCGCCCGGCCAGCCACATCTACACTGTGTCCCTGTTTAGCAGCCTCATCAATAACCTGGGCGTGGATGAAGCGACCACCGTCGCGGAAGGCATCGCTAGCAACGTGACACGCTACATCAACAGCGACACCAGTCAAATTCGCGCGGTCGCCGCTGGCGAATGTGACGTAGCGTTCGTCAACCACTACTACATGGGCCGCCTGGGGTCTAGCGAAGACCCGGCAGACCAAGAGATATTTGAAGCCGTTGAACTCAAGTGGATGAACCAAGGCGAAGATGAAGCCGGTGTGTTCTTCAACATCAACGGGGCTGGCGTGGTGACTAACGCCCGCAATTACGAAAACGCCGTGACGTTCATCGAATACATGGCAGCATTGGAAAACCAGGGCGGCGAGTCCGAGGACTTCCCCGGTAGCAACTGGGAATACCCCACCAACGCCGCCGCTGAACTGAACGAAGTCATTGCCACGTTTGGCGAGTTCGAGTATGACACAGGGTATGCGCTGTGGACATACGGCGACTTCCAACAAGCCAGCGTGGAAATGCTGGAAAGCGTAGACTTCGGCTTTAGCGAAAATTAATTTCTTCGTGCCGGGCGGATTGCGATCCGCCCCTACGATTTAACCGAAGCCTGTAAGGGTGCATAGCAATGCACCCCTCGACTGAATACTGTAAGCTCTAGGAAAACACCATGTCATTTTTAAACACCGTTGTCGGCGGCCTCACCCGTTACCTACCGGGCATCAAAGAAGTTGATGCGCGTTCGTCTTCTCCACTGCCGACGCTCACGCTTCCACGCTGGACATCGCTCATTTTGCCGATGTTCATCACCGGACTGGTGTTAATTCCGATCAGTTATCTTGTAGCAGAAATCCTCACGCCGGATGTGGAAATGTGGCAGCGCATCTGGAATACGGTATTGCCGCGATCCCTGGGCAACACATTGATGATTGTCGCCGGGGTTGGCATCGGCACGACCGTTATCGGCGCGGGCTTTGCGTGGCTAGTGACGGCGTATGAATTCCCTGGGCGCAAGTGGTTCGAGCGTTTATTCCTGCTGCCGTTGGCGATCCCTGGCTTTATCATGGGCTTTACCTTCGTGGCGATCTTTGAATATGCTGGCCCCGTACAGACCTTCATCCGTGATAACACCGGCAACGACACCGCCGGATGGTTCCCTAGCATTAACTCAATTTGGGGTTTGATCCTCGTGTTGACGCTGGTGCTTTATCCGTATGTCTACTTGCTGGCACGGGCGGCCTTCCGCGAGCAAGGCGCGAGCACATTTGAAGCGGCGCGGGTGATGGGCATGAGCCGTTGGGGAGCGTTCCGGCGTTTGGTGCTGCCGTTGGCGCGGCCATCCATCGCAGCGGGGGCGCTGCTGGCGATGATGGAAGCCATGACCGATTACGGCACGGTGAGCTTCTTCGGCATCCCCACCTTGAGCGAACGGGTCGTCGTGCTGTGGAACGCGGAGTTTAACAGCGGCCCCGCGTTTGAACTGGCTTCGATGCTGCTGTTTATCGGCCTGGCCTTTATGCTGCTGGAACGCATGATGCGCGGCAAAGCCCGCTACTATCAGCAAGGGGTGCGCGGACGGCGTTTGCAACGGCATCGCCTGCAAGGGCGCAGCGCATGGATGGCTTCCGGCGCGTCGTTTACGCTGCTGTTCGTGGCCTTTATCCTCCCGGTGTCGCAATTAGTGCTGTGGGTGCTCAACGAGATTCAATATCCAAGCACGCAGGTAGACGCGGCCACCTATTTAGAACTGGCGCAGAATTCGCTGCAACTCGGCCTCATCGCCGCCGGATTTGTGGTCACCCTAGCGTTGATCGTCGCCTATGGCGTGCGCCAAACCTCACTGACGAGCAAGCGCCGCCTGCCGCGTCTGCTCAGTCGTTTTGTCACGCTCGGCTATGCTATGCCCGGCGCGGTGATCGCCGCCGGGGTGCTGGCCTTCGTCAACCCCATTGATGCCCGCGTGACCGATTTCGTCGCCGAGCATGTGGACTTAGGCGATACGGTCTACTTGCTGACGGGCACCATCATCGCCTTGATTTATGCCTACATAGTGCGCTTTATGGCGGTGGGTTTTAGCAGTGTTGAAAGCAGCATGGAAAAAGTCACGCCGAACATGGAAGGCGCAGCGCGGACACTCGGCGCGGGGCCGGGGCGTGTGCTGCGGCGCGTGCATCTACCGCTCGTCAGCGCCGGGGCGATTGCCGGGGCAATCTTGGTCTTTGTCGATGTGATGAAGGAACTCCCGGCGACATTTTTGCTACGTCCGCATGGGCTACGCACCCTCGCCACAGAAGCCTATTTGATTAGCAAAGAGGGCATCTGGGACGGCGCGGCAATTTACGGCTTGACGATATTGGTGGTTGGTATTATCCCTGTATTGTTTTTAATGCGTATTGGAGAAGACCAGCGTGACAGGGACACGGATTCAGCTTGTTAACGTCACCAAAAAATACGGCCAATTAACCGCCGCTGATGCGGTATCCATGACGATCCAACCGGGGGAGTTGTGGGCGCTGCTCGGCGCGAGTGGCTGCGGCAAGACCACCACCTTACGCCTCATCGCCGGGCTAGAACGCCCCGATGGGGGCAACATTACTTTAGGCGAACGCCAAGTCGCCAACAAAACGTCATTTATCCCACCGGAGCAGCGGCGCGTGGGCTTGGTCTTCCAAGATTACGCGCTGTTTCCTCATCTCAACGTGGAACAAAATATCCACTTTGGCCTCAACGATTATCGCGGCGACAAAAAAGCCCGGATGCGTGAGATGCTGACATTGGTCGGTTTAAACGGCCTGGAGCGCCGGATGCCGCACGAGCTTTCCGGTGGGCAACAGCAACGGGTGGCTTTAGCGCGGGCGCTGGCCCCTGCCCCGGAGGTGCTGCTGCTGGATGAGCCGTTCAGCAACTTAGACGCAGCACTGCGGGCACAAGTGCGCGGGGAAGTGCGCGACATTCTGCACAAGGCCGAGGTGACCGCCGTCTTCGTCACCCACGACCAGGAAGAAGCCCTGAGCCTGGCCGATCAAGTCGCGGTGATGGCACATGGCCGCGTAGAGCAGATCGGCACACCACAGCAAATTTACACGCAACCGCAGGCACGCCACGTCGCCGCATTTGTGGGCGAAGCCAACTTCATCAGCGGCCACGCGGACGGACTCACCGCACACAGTGCCCTCGGCACGCTGACGTTGACAGAGGCCGCCCAAGGCGCTGTTGACCTCATGCTTCGCCCGGAAGCGGTCGCCATTCATGCCGTCACCGTAGATGACACCGTACAAGCGACCGTCGAAGATGTGGAATTTTACGGCCACGATCAACGGGTGGTGCTGCGCCTGGACGATGACACGGTGTTGATCTCGCGCATGGGGGCATGGGAGACGTTCACACGCGGGCAGCGCGTGGGCGTTGCGGTGATCCACACGGCGCAGGCGTTTGACGCGAAATAACTACAAAAGGCTACCCCGGCTCAAAGCCGGGGCTAGCAGACCACAGCACATATAGGCGCAGCACGAAATACCATATCATACAGCCCATTTATGGGCTTTCAGGCATTTACAGTGTAGACCATCACATTTTGAACATCCCCACCCCACGCGCTACAATCAGCACAAAAATTGTTCACTATTTTAGGAAAGCACAATGTCTTACACTGCCTATGCTGCCCAAAGTCCGCATACCCCACTGGAAAGCTACACCTACGAGCCGGAGCCGCTCGGCGCTCATGATGTCGAGATCAAGATCACCCATTGCGGCATTTGCCATAGCGATGTCCATATCATTGATGGCGATTGGGGCGAAAAATACCCCGCCGTCGCCGGGCATGAAATCGTCGGCACCGTCACGCAGATAGGCGATCATGTCACGGGCTTGCAGGCCGGGCAGCGCGTGGGCGTAGGCTGGCAATGTGGCTGTTGCATGAAATGCGAATGGTGCATCGGCGGGGAAACCAACCAATGCGTGACCCCGGTCAACACCTGCCAGGGGCGGCATGGCGGCTTTGCGGATTATATCCGCGTGGATGGCCGCTTCGCCTTCCCTATCCCGGATGCGCTCGCCAGCGAAAACGCCGCCCCGCTGCTCTGCGGCGGGATCACGGTCTATGCGCCGCTGCGCGAGTTCGACGTGAACCCGTCTATGCGCGTGGGGGTGATCGGCATCGGCGGCTTAGGCCATCTCGCGCTGCAATTCGCCAGTAAGTTCGGCTGTGAGGTCACCGCGTTTTCGTCATCCCCGGATAAAGAAGCAGAGGCGCGTTCGTTCGGGGCATATCACTTCGTCAACAGCCGCGACGAGAGCGCCATTAAGGCGGTACGGCGTTCCCTGGATATGATTATTTCTACGGTCAATGTATCGTTGGATTGGCGGCGTTATGTGCAGGCGCTGCGGCCAAAGGGTAATCTGGTCTTTGTCGGCGCGGTGGATGAGCCGATTAGCATACCCGTTGGCTATATTCTCGGCGGGCGTAAGTCCATCAGCGGCAGTAACATCGGTGACCGCCGCACCATGATCGAAATGCTGGACTTCGCCGCGCGGCATCAGGTCGTCGCACAAACGGAGACGGTGCCTTTTGACCAGATCAACGCGGCGTTGGATAAAGTGCGCAACAACCAAGCGCGGTATCGTATGGTCTTGCAAATGCCGGGGTAGTCATAAAGTGGACGGCATTTTTGCCGTCCACCAATGCGCCCAAATGCTCAGTCGCTCAAACGATCCTCAACCGCATCAAGCACCGCGTCGATCACATCGCGCATGAGGTCGCTGATGTCGATGTCGGCGGGGAGTTGCTGCTGCCGGGCGATGGCCGCCGCTTCTGTGATGGTTTCGCCTGTGATGAGCGCCAACGCTAAGGTGATCGTCAATGTGAGCAATTCCGCCTGCACGCTGACCAACTGCGGCACCGCCATAATCAACACGCCGACGCTAAACGCCGCCAACGCGATCACCACACGCGGGGATGTCAAAATCTCGCGTAGCATTAGCTCACCTCCCGCGCCCATACTTGGAAGATACGCACGCTGCCTGTGCCGCCCGTGACCTTCGTCCGCAGCTTGATGCTGTGCGCCCCACTGCTTACACCTGTTATCAGACGGGCGCTGTTGCAAGGCGTGTTCTCCGCCGTGCCGCAGTAAACCAACGGATAATCCGTGCCGTCGATGTCGATGCGGACTTCGATATGCTGCCCGGAAGCCGCCCGGACGTAGCCAATCACACCGACCATCACATCGCCGCCCGTAGTCGTCAAGTTAACGGTGGTATCCGACACATCGATGTAACTGGTACTGGTCACGCTCTGCAAACCGGCGGGCGTGGCGGTGTCTGTCGGTGGATTTTTAAGCGCGTTCATGTTGTCGCGGATTTGCGTGTTCATATCAATGGCGGTGAGCGGTTCGCTCGTCCATGTTTTGGGGGTTTGCCAAGTCATAGGGATTTACTCCTTTAGTAACCTTTGGTTAGTTTTTGGTTTTTAGTTATCAGTTTTTGGTCTTTAGAGATCAAGACTGTACACTAAAAGCTGATAACTGTTTGCTTTTCGTTACGTTCGTTTTTAAATCGCCAGCAGTTGCGCGGCGCTGTCGATATTGCTGGTATTGATGATAAAAAATGTGGTCATATCCACCGGGCGCAGCGTCCAGGTGATGCGATGCACCGCGCCGCCCTGCGTCACATGATGTTCTTCTGCGATGATGACGTAAACGGCATTGTGCCCGGTGTGCGTCTCGGTGATCGTCACGCGGTCAAACAGCGTTAAATTCAACGCACCGGGATGAGCGGCGGCATAAACGGTCACGGTGTGAACGATGCCGCGTGGTTGGCTGCGGCGTTGTAGCTCATATGTGGCGATGCCGTCGCCCTCCTCTACGTTATTAAGCGCGGTGAGGTTTAGGCGCAAGGTGCGCAGGCCGTACACATGCGCGTTGAGCTTATCCGCTGCGATGACGGTCAACGCTTCGCCGCCGCTGAGGGGTGTCCCGCGTATGATGCAGGTCATCAGCCACAGGTCATGGACCGCGCTCCGGTTGCGCACTTCGATCGCGTCATCCTGCAAGACGACCTCCAACAAGCCGGTACGGTCGGCGGTGCCGTCCGCGTTGAGCGCGGCGCTGTAATCTATGCGCGGATCAACAAAAAGCGCCGCCGCTGGTTCGCCGGCAGCATCGATATACTGCACGGCGAAGCGGCGTGTCGCCCCGGCGCGGATGCGCTGCGGCACGTCCAACGCCCACAACACGCTGTTCGCTGCGCCGATGCTACGCGGGATCAAGCGGACTTCCACGCGGTTGATGTGGTCATCGCCATAGGTGTAATCCAGCGTGTGCATGTCATCGCTCAGGGCGATGCTGTTGGGGGCATCCATCCATGCCGCATGACGATTGCGGAATACCGCCTGCCCGGTGCGGTCAAGGTAGAACGCGCCGCGCTCCGCCGCTGTCACCGCTTGGATGATGCGCCAGGCGGTCACGCCTTCGCGCTCCGCAACGTAGACAAAGCGTGATTTGCCTACGTCGAGATCACGCTCGACGTTTTCCCCGGCGATGATCGTCAAGCCGATGATGTTATTGCCGGGGCGGTCAATGATGCATATCTGCACAAGATCGTCCCGGCGCAAGATGCAAGCATCCAACACCTGCCCGATGACCGTATCCGCACGGACGTTTTGCAGCGTGGGCAAGCGCAGCCGGTTCTCCTTGAGCCATTGCTCCGCGCCTGCCACGTTGATAATCGCCCGGCGTTGGCCGTTAGCGCCCGCCTCCGGTATCACCTGCTGGATGAACCCGGTAAACAGCACCAAGCCCGCATCCGTGCGGATTTGTAGCCGTTGCCCCGGTTGTAGCGGGGTGCGCTCCGGCGCGTAGTCGCCGCTGATGTTGTCCAGCGTGATCTGTGCGGTGCTGTCAGCGGGCATCGCGTCGTAAGCGTCCTGCATCCCGATGAACCAATGCAGTGCCAGCACATCCCCGGTGATGACGGCCTCAAACGTGCCGTTGTCGTCCTTATCCAGGGTGATGACGTACTGTGTCATAGCGCCACCACCCACCGATGCCGGAACGCACAACCGACATATTCCACGCCGTTAAAGTTATACACGCCGGGGTCAATGCGGACGGTTGCGGGTTCGCGTAGCACACCACCCAATGTGACGGCGTTGCTCAATGCGGCGAAGTAAGCGTCAATGCGCGTGACGAGGCCGGGCAGATGATCGCGCAATCCACGCCCAGCGCGGAAAGGCGCTTCTAACAAGAGGTGTGTCACCGCATAGGTGACGGTCTTCACACCATCGCTAAAGGCGACCGCTTCAAAAGCGGCGGCCCGATCCGCGAACAGGCCGTCATCGGCGATGGTATCCGGTTCAAGTGGCAGTACGAGCAGCACTGGCAGATTACCCCGCGCTAACGCTTGCGGCAGCGCGTCTATGCCGTAGTTATGCTGCACACCACTGACGGTCAACGCGGCTAAGGCGTTGAGAGCCGTTTGTAACATGCGTCTACTCCTTCGGTTACGTTCAATAACCGCATTGTAGAACGCATGATCGCCTAGAGGTTGGCGATAGTGCCCGTTTTTTATGAACGGACGGCAAAAATCGCGTCCGCTATTTCTTTATTTAGGTAACTACTCAGGTATAGCATCTGCCTTCCCCCTCACCCCAGACGCAAAGCGTCGAGGGTGGGAGAGGGGGACAGCGACATTTGTCGCAGGGGGTGAGGGGTGCGCTGAGTGGTTACTATTTAAATAACTACTCAGGTAAAGCCTATATCCCGCATCGGCTTTGAGCCGATGCGGATAGATAGCTTGATGCTTCAGATTTAAACGCCACGCCATGCTTTCGCTGAACAAATGTCTTTTTTTCTGCTAGAATGGGAGAATTATTCCGAAACGATTATCAATAACCACATGCGAAAGCTCGGCAAGATTAAGCCCAAGCCCCCCTATAATTTATCGCTCACCCTGGATGTGCTGCAACGCTACGCACACCCGGCGCTGGATGTCGCCCGCGATGGCGCATACTGGCGCTTGCTCTACTGTCAAAGGGGGTTAAACCTCGTGCGCGTGCGGGATGTCAGCAAATCCTCTGCTAAACCACGCTTAGAAGTCGCCCTGGCGATGTCCACCGCCCCCGCCGATCCTAAAGCCATCCTCAAGACCGTCGAACACATTCTCGGCGCACAGGTGGATTACACGCCCTTCTACGCCTACGCCCGGCAGCATCCGGCGTTGTGGCGCGTGGTCGAGCCGCTGCAAGGCTTGCATTGGCTGCGCACAGAAAGCGTATTCGAGGCGTTGATGCTCACCATCATCGAGCAACAAATCGCGTGGAAAGCCGCACAGCGGGCGCAACGCTGGTTAGTAGAATGGGGCAACCATACAATCACCTATGACGGCTATCAGCATTTTGCCTTCCCGCGCCCGTCGCAGATCGCCGCCGCGAGCCTTGACGACTTACACCCGCTCAAGATCACCTTTCGCCGTATGGCAGTCATGCGCGACATCGCCGGGCAGGTCGTCAATGGGACGCTCAAGCTGGAAAAATTGCGCAAGCAATCACCACAAAAGGCATATGTTAACCTGGTGGCGCTCAAAGGCATCGGCCATTGGACAGCCGCCTGGACGCTCCAGCGGACGCAGCCCACACAGCATAATTACGTCGGGTATAATGACGTTGCCTTGCAAGCGGCGGCCAATCATTATTTTTATGGCGAGCAAGGCAAGCTCACGCCGGAGGCCACCCGCGACACGTTCGCCCAATTCGGCGCGTTCGCCGGGATCGCCGCTAATTACACCATTATGCGCTGGGTGTTGGATCGCTACGAGCAACAATCGGAGAGATAAGACAGATGACAGACGATCATGATATGGTAGGGCGCGTATTACGCGCCAGCACACGCGGCATGGCCTGTGGCACGCACAGCAACCGCCTAGATGACAAGCACGACTTTGGCGCGTTCGTCAAAGCGCCCATCGCCAACAACAGCGATGTCTACGCGATTGGCCTCATCTATGCGGTGGAGATTAAAGACGATATGTTGATTAACGAGTTGGTCATGGCGGATTCGGTCAACCCGAATGTGCTACGCGATCAACGCGAAAACCGCATGATCCCCGTAGAGATCAGCGTGTTGAACGTGGGCTATGGGCGCGGCAAAGATTTTGTCCACAGCGTGCCGCCCCGCCCCCCGTTGAGCCTCTCTAAAGTCACGCTCTGCTCGCGAGAAGATGTGCTGTTCTTCACCTCTCGGCTGGATTTCTTCCGCTTGGTGGTCAACGCGAGTGAAGTCCCTTCAGATGATCTCATCGCGGCCATGATCCGCTATGCACGCTACGCCTACCCGGAAGGCGAACAACACCGATTCTTAGTCGCCACCGGGCAGCACTTAGGGCGCTTACTCAGCGGCGACTCGCGCCGACTGGCCGCCGTTTTATCGCTCATCAAACCATAGGAGTTATGCCTTGACCATCGAAATTATGCAAGGTGTCCCGCAAGATCAACGCGAACAAGCCGCCGCCATCTATTACGATGCGTTTAAGCAAAAGCTAACGCCCTTCCTCGATGACGATCCACAGCACGCTATCGCCGCCATCGCGGACGATATGCAACTCGAAAACGCTTTCGTCGCGCTGCGGGATGGGCAAGTGTTGGGCTTGGTGGGCTTTCATCATGCCGGGAAGTTATTCGTTGATCTACAAATGCGCACATTGTTCAAACGGACGAACATCTTTAAGGGCATATGGCGCGTGTTACTAGGGATATTGCTCACGCGCAAGCCGGGCAAGGGCGAGTTCCTGCTGGATGGCATCGCCGTTCATGCGGACGCACGCGGGCAAGGCATAGGCACGCGCTTATTCGACGCGCTTTTCGCCTTCGCGGAAGCCAACGACTACACCACCATTCGCCTAGATGTAGTCAACACGAACCCGCGTGCGCAGCAACTTTACGAAAGACTCGGCTTTGAGGTCGTCAAAACCGAGTCCGTACCATTTTTAAAATTTTTGGGCTTTACCGCTGTTACGGAAATGCGGCGCGATGTCGCCCATTAGATTTACCGGATCAAACCGCTGCACCGCACCCATGTAGACCCACTCGCCTCAGCGCGGGGCGCATGTTTAAAACGGAATATCACGCATGTCTTGCGGTGGAGTATCGTTCCCCCCGCGATCATCATACTCTTGAGAATCACCACCACCGCCATAATTCCCACCGCCGCCATCACCGCCCTGCAAGAACTTCACATCACGGGCGCGGAGTTCCAGCGAGGCCGCTGCTTCTCCGGCGTTGTTCATGTAACCGCGTGCTTCCACATTACCCGTGACCATCACTTGGCGGCCTTTGCTCAGGTACTTAGCGGAGTTTTCAGCAGCGGGGCCATACACCGCCACACGATACCATGTCGTTTTCTCGCGCCGTTCACCACTTTGACGATCACGCCAAGTCTCGTTAACGGCGACGCTAAAGTTACACACCATCGTCCCGCTGGGCAATGACTTCAGTTCCGGGTCAGTGCCCAGGTTGCCGATGATGATGGTCTGATGAAATGTCATGTTTTTCTCCTCAATGATGACGATAGCGCCCTATTATAGCAACCGTCACCCTCGTCTGCCTTTGGAACATTTATTCTACCACAGGATCAAGGGCAATCGCCCCCCAAACAAGGGGTATTATGGTAACTACTCAGGTAAAGCCTATATCCCGCATCGGCTCAAAGCCGATGGCTACATTAAAAGCTAGGAAGCCCGTAAACGGGCTGTATAAAATGATATTTCGCGCTGAC
>DAOTTT010000054.1:0-6682 GCA_034437635.1 Anaerolineae bacterium
TGGGCACGGGCTTACACAGTGTATTAAACGGCAGCGCAAAGCCCACGCTGTCCCCTGTCGTCATGTTCGTGATGTCAATATTGGTCAAGAAGCTGTAATCCACTGGGATAACAAAGCTACCACTGGATCCCGTTCCGGCATTGTTAAACGTTGTTGTATCATCGTCTGTCACCGTGGCGCTGATAACATCCGTTGGCCCAGCATCAGACCAGAAGATAAGCACCTCATAGTTGCTGCTCGTGCATGACCAGTTCGCGGTAAAAACCGGGTTGGGCACGATCGGCTCTGGCGTGGAGACAACCACCGGCGGCGCACCGACCACCTGGGCGCTGATCGTCTCCGTCGAGCAAACTACCTCTTGGCCGATCAAAGCGTCCACGCGCCAACTTATGGTATCCAGCAATTGCAAGTTGTCGATGGTGGCGTTGGTCGTCGTCGCTTGGGCGGTTTGTGTGCCGCTACCCGTGTTGACTGTCAACGCATAGCCCGTAATCGCGTTATCGGCGGGTGCGTCCCAATAGAATTGACTGCTGTCTTCCGCCACCTGGCCCAAGGGTGATGTCGCTTGGAAGCCGCTGCAATCAACGGCAGCAATAGGCGGTTGGGAGCTTATGCGTGGTTGCTCCTGCTCGACGGCCTCCACTGGATCGGGCGCGGTGCGCTCCGTGAAGCCCTGGTCGCAATCCACCGGCACGCGATAATTGAGCGGTTCCGAGTCGAGCAAACCCAGGCTGCACCAGCCCTGTTGTTCTTCCAGGGATACCGGCTCCGGTGTGGATGGGGGGCAACTGACTAAGCGGTCATTTTCCATGCCATCTGCCCCGTCGTTGATCGGTGTATCCAGGCAGAGCGCCGTCTTTTCCCCCGCTTGGAGTGTCGTGCCTTGTACCTCTACCGAGCCGGAAACTGCCGTAATTTCTAAGAGGTCATCGGCGGTAGTCTCGCCGGGGATAATCCGTGCGATCATCGTAGAACTGAGGCGGATTTCCGCGCCGTTGATGGTCATTTCAACGGTAAAATTATCCGGCCCTTGCACCAAGAGCGCGTCTTCTGGCGCTTCGTCACATTGGATCGCGCCGACCCCGGTGCGCAGATAAAACGCCTGCATCGGTAGGCGTGTCGTGTTATCTAGTGTGGGCAGGTCGTCCACGCCATCACCGTCTATAAACTCCCGCGCAACCCATCCGATCAAGCCGCCATAGACCACGCGCACCCACGCGCCATCCGCGCTGAGTCCGTCCGCGTCTAATACTGTCGCTGATGGCGCGATGCCGATCGCGTTATTGTTGAGTGATGGTCCACTGCGCACGTTTAAGCGTCCAGTAGTTGTCACCCCAATCGAGTCAACAGGGGAATGAGCGTCTGCCGGGTCAACGGCGTTTTCAATTGTGGTATCCCCGATGAGGACGAACTTCACGTTCTGGCCGGGGATGGTGTTGGGGATGTTGGCCTGTAGGTTCATCAACGCCACGCCCCAGATGTCGTTATCAACATCCATTGCGCTAGTACTTAGTGTCTCTAACAGGACGACTTCCGAGCGATCTGCCGGCGCGACGAAAAAATCCTCCGCGACTTCTTCCGTAAAACTGGCACTCACCAGATTATAGCCATAACATGCGGCGTTACGCTCCAGGTCATCACAATTTTCGTTGACCGCCAAGAGCGCACGTTGTACAAGTTGCGGGCACGTTGCCTGAGCGATGACTTGTGCCGCGCCTGATACACCGATGCTCAACAACAGCATCGGCAGCATCCACAATAGCCGTTTAATGCGCATAGATTTTACCCTTATCTTATTCGCAATATATCGTAACAAACATAGTAGCATGATTTTACGAACGTTACCAAACGCCTACCCCACGATAATCTGAAAAATTGTAACTACTCAGGTAAAGCGCATAAATGGGCTAGCCAGCGCGAAATATCGTTTTATACAGCCCGTTTACGGGCGGCACATACATGCGCTGCGGTGAGCTAGCCCCCGGTTTTGAACCGGGGCAGCATATAAATCAGAGCATCCCTGAGTAGTTACGAAAAATTACTCATTCTAACGTTTTTGGTGGAAATGTGGGATTTACCCTTGCCCTCACCCTAAATGCCTCTCCCAACCGCCGCTTTACGGCTAGGAGAGGGACTTTTCTCCCCTTCTCCCAGCGTAGCGTTCGGGAGAAGAGGCTGGGGGATGAGGGCTAAAACAGGATTCCACCAATTCCAGTAGAATCAGAAAAATTACACGCCAGACGCCGATGGTGGCGCAGTCTACGCGATCACCTGGGGCTAGTAGCCTAAGCGCAGCGTTGCCGCTTCCAGGCTTTCCGGTTTACCCACTAGGGTCACCTCGTCGCGCAAGCGGATCGCTGTATAGCCCGTCGGCACAATCGCGTGCCCATCACGGGTGATTTCCAGCACAAGCACATCTGTTGGCAAACGCAAGTCACGCAGCAGCACCCCGTTAACATCACGTTCGGTCACGCGGACCTGTACAATGTCATATTCCGGGTCTTGATGCAAGATCAACTCCACCGAAGCCGGGGCACGCACGTATTGATCCAACAAGTTGATCATAGCCGACCCTGGATCCACAACGTGCACACCCATCGTCTTAAACTCTTCCGTCATACTTAAATCGCGCACCTGCACGATGATATTGCTCAGGTCGTACTTTTCATGCGCGAGCCGGGCCACCGCCATATTATCCTCATCGTTATCCAGCAAGGTGACGACGGCATCCGTCGCAGGCGTGATGAGATTAGCCAGCGTTTGCGGCGAGAAGTCATCGACAAAATGCTCGTTCATGTCATTCCCGGCGACATGATCGATACTATCACGGTGTTTATCCACTAACTTGACCTTCCACCCATGACCGGTCAATTGCCGCGTGAGCGCAATCGAACCAGGGTCAATACCGAAGATCACCGCGTTACGCTCACCGTCTTCTGCATCGTCCGTACCTCTATGGGGTTCGTTGGTTTCGCCGATGCGCCGTAAAGTATATTTGAGGAATAACGGGCCGAATATCTCGTTGAGCACCACCACCGCGATAATCAATGTGGCGAACTCGTTACCCAAACGCGGGAACTCGACCGCGACCTCCCGTGCCAAACCGAGCGCGATACCCGCTTGTGTGATTAAGCCCAACCACGACAACCGCTTGAACTGCGCCGACTCCCCGGCGATTGTCCCGCCGAGATAAGATCCGATGAAAATGGCGAACATCCGCGCACCGAACAGCGCCCCGGCGATCACCAACGACTCCAAAAGTACATCTAACTTGAGCGCCACACCCGTGAGCGTGAAGAACGCCACATACACATAAGGGCTGATGTCGTGCAGCAACGCCTCAAAGGGGCGGCGGTATGCGCTAAAGTTCGTGACGGAAAAGCCCGCCACCATCGAGATCAAAAGCGGCTCAATCTTGATCTTAAACGGCAAATTATCCGCTGACCATTCCGTAAAGCGGGAGCCGCCTTCAAAGATGATAAAGCCGACAAACATAAACAACGCCGCCTTGACCACATCAGGCAACCCCACGGTCGATAAAATACCGCTAAGCAGCAGGCTGACCAGATACCCCAAGCCTAACGCCAGGGCAATATCAATAATCAAGATGACGAGAAAACTCGCGTCAAACCCGGTATCATCAACGATGGTCCCGGCAACCGCCACGCTCACGGCGAACAAGACGATAATCACCACGTCCATTACGACGGTGATGCTCAAGAGCGTTTTGGAGAATGGCCCCCGTGCCCGGACTTCGCGCATCACTGCGATAGTTGACGGCGGCGACAAAGCCAATAACACCGTTGCGCCCAAGACTGCCGCTGCTACTCGTGCATCCCCCGGCAATTCTGCGATGAATGGGATAAAACCGCCTAAGATGTAGGTCGCCAGGCCGATGATGACCATGCCGGCCAACACAATCCCGGCTAAATTGAGCAAAATACTGCGGAAGCGGTCGCGCAATTCTTTCATGTAAAGTTCACTACCCGCAATAAACGCGATTACAGCCAGTGAAATATCATCAATGAAGTACAGTTCGTCCGTCGCTTCCGTCGGTAAAATCTCCAGCATGAACGGCCCGGCCAACATCCCGGCGAATAAATACCCGGTGATATATGGCAGATCATAACGCGAGAAAATAGCACCAATCTGCTTAGATGCGATTGAAATCAATAAGAAGGTCACACTAAAAATGATGACCGGTGGTATATCTATTATGGGCATAGCCCCTCCCCTGTATGTCCCTAAAAATAATCTTGCTTCAAGTCATACCATACAGCAAAAATTTATATTTTAAATGCACGCGACTTTATTTCTAAAGTAAACAGCCCTAAGTTTTTAGTAGATAGTCGTCACCTGAGAAGGCCGTAGTCATGTTTTAAGGTCTATTTCAAGTTTTAAAAGTTCAAAAACTACGGGGCAGGTGACTTTCTGGCGGGGATATGTTTTTGCTATCATACTGGTACAAACGCAAACACACCCACAAGGGAGAATGCCCCCATGCGTAAGCTGCTGATACTCTTGGTTATGCTCTTGGTAGCGGTGCCGCTCCGGGCGCAGACCGACGATGACGACGAAAAGACCTTAGCCGATGCGCTCTATGATCTCCAAGCGCAAACTAACGATTACGGGCTGTTCATCGCCGCGCTGGAAGCCGACGAGACCATCCTCTTGCAGATGCAAGACCCGGACGCGCTGCTAACCGTCTTCGCGCCGGATGACATCGCCTTTGCCGGGACGCTGGAAGCCGCTGATCTTCGCGTGGACGATCTGATGCAAGACGCGGATTTACTCTACGCGACACTGGCACATCATGTCGTGCCGGCTGCTTTTGCTTACCCCATACTGGCGGAAAATGACCTGACCTATGTGCTGACGACTTTAGAGGAGCGCGGCCTGCTTATCCAGCAGGTGCTAGACGGCATTTACATCAACGCGGTGAACGCTTATGCGCTGGCGAATGCCGATAATGGCTATCTGCATGGTGTGGATCAACTGCTGATCCCGCCGCTGCGCATCTACACGCCGGAGGAAGAACCGACTATCGCGGAAGACACCATCGCGGCGGCCTTGCCGGAAGATGACACGCTATCCCTGTTTATGACCTTGCTCGAAGCCGCCGACCCACGCTTGCTGGCACAACTTGATGCAGTGGGGCCGTTTACCGTCTTCGCGCCGACCGATGACGCGATCCAGGCGTATTTAGACGCGACTGGCTTTACGGTGGACGACTTACTAGCAGACCCCAGTCTTCTAGCGCAGATGTTGACCTATCACATTTTACCAGGGCGCATTGAAGCGGGTTCCATGCGGGCGATCCCGCCGCTTTTGGGCGGGGCGGATTTCCGGCTGTTGAGCTTGAACGGGCGTGCGGTTGTGGTGGCAGTGGATGCCGACGACGGGCTGACGGTTAACGGGGTGTCGTTGGTCACAGAGGACGCTTTTTATGCCAATGGCGTTATCCACACGCTGGATGCGGTCTTAGACCCCTTCGCGGATGTCGCCGCGCAGCCGGGGGCGTAGCGTCGATATGGTGGTTAAATGTATCGTTATGATGATAGGGCTTGTGTTAAGCGCCTGTACGCTTAATGCGTCGTCTGCTGCCGTCATCGCCCAGCAAGAAGACCCCACCCCCGTTGTGACGGCGCAGCAAGTCGTCGCGCCGACGGCCAGCCGCCGCGCCATACCGGACAACGTGATTCCCTTGCCGGATGCGGTGGTTGATAACATCCAGCAGATTTACCGACGCGGGCAGGATATGGGCAACCGGGCGACGGTCTTTTCCAAGGTGGGGGATAGCATCACGGTCAATGCCAACTTTCTCGCGCCGTTTGGCGATGAACTATATGACCTGGGCGAATACGCTTATTTGCAGGCGATTGTCGATTACTTTAACCAGAGCATCGCCCGACGCAGCAACTCGTTTTACAATCGTTCGATTGCAGCGGCGCAAGGCTGGGCGGCATGGGGGGCGCTCACGCCGGAGCTACAAAACGAGCCGGACTGCCAATTCTACGAGAGGCCGCTCGTCTGTGAGTATCGCGTTGTACAGCCATCGTTTGCCGTCATCATGTTCGGCACAAATGATGTCGGCTATCGCACCGTCGAGCAGTACCGCGCAGACATGGCGCAGATCATCGACATTAGCATTCAAAACGGCGTCGTGCCCATCCTGACGACGATGCCGCCCCAACCCGCGCAGATCGGTCGGGTGGAGTTGTTTAACGATACGCTCTATGTGCTGGCGGAAGATTACGCCGTCCCGGTGATTGACTATTACAGTGCCATGCTGCCCTTGCCCAATTACGGCTTGGCCTGGGATAACGTGCATCCCTCATCCCCGCCGGATGGCTACGAAGCCGCCGGGTTTTTATCGTCGGCCAACTTGCGCTATGGCTACGTGATGCGCAACTTGTTAACGCTGCAAATGCTGGATAGTGTCGTGCGCTATGCTATCAGCAGCGGGTAAATCGCAGTATCATGTAACTACTCAGGTAAAGCCTATATCCCGCATCGGCTCAAAGCCGATGGCGACATTAAACGCTAGGAAGCCCGTAAACGGGCTAGTCAGCGCGAAAGATCAATTTTATACAGCCCGTTTACGGGCGGCGCATACATGCGCTGCAAGTGGGCTAGCCCCCGGTTTTGAACCGGGGCAGTAAGCAAATCAGAGCATACCTGA
>DAOTTT010000055.1:0-4090 GCA_034437635.1 Anaerolineae bacterium
GCTAACATCTGCTGTTCACCACCGCTGAGTGTCCCGGCGATCTGCCGCCGCCGTTCTGCAAGACGGGGGAAAATTTCCAAGACCTGTGCTAATGTCTCATCATAATAAGACCGCGCATGGGGTGGATATGCGCCCATGCGCAAATTATCCATCACGCTGAGTTTGGTAAATAAACGGCGACCTTCCGGGACAAGTGCGATGCCATATGTAGAGACACGATGTGCCGCTACCGCTGATACATCGTGTCCTTCTAGCATGATGCGGCCAGCACGCGGACGTAAAATTCCGGCAATTGTATTGACCAATGTCGTTTTGCCCGCGCCATTTGTGCCGATGATGGTCACAATTTGGCCTTCGTCAATTTGGATACTGACATCACGCAGCGCAATAGCTTCGCCGTAATACACGGATAAATTTTCAACTGTGAACATAATCTTTACCTAAGTATGCCGTGACAACGCTCTCTTGATTGATAACATCATCCGGCTGCCCTTCTGCGATTTTTTGCCCATAATTAAGCACGACCATACGATCCGACAGGCGCATCACAGCACGAATGTTATGCTCAACGAAAATGAGACTGATGTCTTGGTCACGAATGCGCTGAATTAAAGCGATCCCTAGTTCTACCTCTGCCGGGTTGAGGCCAGCTAGCACTTCATCTAATAACAAAAGTTTCGGCTCGAGGGCCAATGCCCGCGCCATCTCTAAGAACTTACGTTGATGCAAGTTGAGCTTGCTCACCGGGCCGTCAGCATATTTACCTAGACCGACGAAAGCCAGCGTCTCACGCGAGTGTTCCAGCGCATCAATGCGATCAAGTTTTTCCCGGCCAAACATCCAAGCCATTGCAACGTTATCAATAACGCGCATAGACTGAAACGGGCGCGGGATCTGATACGTCCGGGCAATGCCGATGTGCGCTAGTTGATTAGGTTTGGAACCGGTGATATTAGTGCCGTTAAAAGCGATCTGTCCACTGGTAGGCTGATAAAACCCACTAATCACGTTAATCAGCGTGGTTTTACCGGAGCCGTTCGGTCCAACTAACCCTAAAATTTCCCCGGAATGGGCTTCCATACCGTCAAGGTTGAGTGCCAACAGACCACCAAACCGCTTGCTGACATTTTTGCAAGTGAGCATTACTGTCATGAGTTCGCCCCTTCCTGGGTTTCGGTCGCTGTACGATCAGGGAACAAGCGAGATTTCCAGCTTTCCAGCAGACCGGCTATGCCCTGCGGCATAAAAAGGATGACGAGAATAAGCACCGTACCGATGAATATCTGATTGAGAATAGCGGTATCACCGCTGGTAAGCGTCTGACGCATCGTCGTGATGATGACCGCGCCGATAATCGGCCCATACCAGAAGCCGCTACCGCCTAAAATAGCCATCATCAGCGCCAAAAGCGGCGTAATCACCGCGAAGACATTCGCAGCTTCTAAGTAGCCTAATAAAATCGCCTGCGTGGATCCAATCATCCCGACACAAAATGAACTCACGGCAAAGGTGAAGACTTTATAGCGGAAGGTGGGCACACCTAAACCCTCAGCGACATCTTCATCATCCCGGATGGCAAATAGTGCCTGCCCCCAACGCGATTGATAAATGTAGTATCCAAGGTAGATTGTCATGATAGTGATTGTCATCACTACATAATACAGTGGCAACAAACTATCTGTAGCAAAGCCAGCCGTATCAGCACCTCGGATGAACACCCCACGACCACCATCAATAGCATCAATGTTCGTGACAATCGTTGCAATGATAAAGGTCATGGCTAAGGTCAGTAAGGAAAATAATTCGCCCCGGAACTGTGGCAGACGAAACACAACAAAGCCGATAATGAGCGCAACCAAGGCGGCCATTAAACCCGCTAACGGCAAAGTCAACAGATAGTGCATATTGAACTGCACCATCAGCGTAGAGGTTGTATACATGCCTACACCATAAAATGCACCATGCCCAAAGCTGGAGTAGCCACTATACCCGCTGAAGAAATTCCAACTAACCGCCAGTGTCGTCCATATACCGATCTGTAATACCAACGTGACCCAAAATTGTCCCGCATCAATGCCGGTAATAAACACAGGGTAGAGCGCCAAAATCAGCCCTGCAATGACGAACCCTATCAATGTACGTGGCTTACCAAAGCGTTTTATCGTCGTCATATTTACCCTATCTCAGCCGATGTCTGTGCCGTCTCTTGTTGACCTTGCCGACGACGACGCTCCCGCCAACGCTTCCAAAGCAAACCAGGCTGCACGATCAAAAAGAAAATTAATAAGCTGAATGAGATCAAAGGCGCGAGGCTCGGTTGATTTTCAATTGACCACATATTTTCAATAAATGACAAGCCACAAGCGGCCAATATCGCGCCGATTGGATTGCCTAAGCCGCCTAGGATGACTGCCGCGACCACTTTACCGATCCAGGTGATGGGTAACGATGGGAAAAGCGGCATTTTAACCGCGACAATGACACCCGCAACAGCCGCTGTTGCCGAAGCTAAACCAGCCAACAACAAGGCTTCGCGCTTGTAGTTCACGCCATAAGCACGCGCAATAACCGGGTCTTCCGTCATGGCCCGTACAGCCCGCCCCCAGCGCGTATACCGGAGCAAAACAAATGTCAAAGTGCCCAAAATAACAGCCGCAATAAACGCCATAAGATCCGGCGGCAAAAGCAGCAGGTTATCAAATGGCTCTGGCAAGCGGATAGCTGAACGATAAGCACGATCAATATCACGCCGGCTCGTGATGGTGTCTGCCGTCCAGATAAACGTCATGATATTTTCCAGCACGATGAACATGCCAAACGTCAACAGCAAGGACGTAAAAGTAGTGACCTTAAACCGCTCGAACACCCATTGCACCGCCACCCCAACGAGAAACATAATCGGCGTGATGACAATCAACGTGGCCAGCGGATCCCATCCATATTCAACAGTCAGTTCATAGGATAAATAGGCAGCAAAGAGGACAAAGGACAAATGCGCGAAGTTAGCGATGCGCAGCAATCCCCAGGTCAGCGTCAATCCCATAGCGATAATCCCAAACAGGCTCCCCGCCATGATACCGTTGATTGCTGATTGAACGATGATAATCTGATCAGTACTCACACGCAGTTCTCCATGTAAAACGCTGATACTGCATCATGCAAAAGTAAAATCGGCAGGACATATGTTGACCTGCCGATTGGTTATATTAAGTTAGTTCGGGTAATTAACCTCGATGTCCTCTGGCCGTGCGTCTTCCGGCCAAACAAGATAGCGTTCGCCATCTTGGATCTGAACGATACGCGAGAAGTCCGTGCCATAACCGTTGAAACCATCAAAGCTGATGGTACCGGCGACAACATCAATTTCCGCTTCCTTGAGCCATTCTTGGAGCACATCGTTATCCAAGCTCTCGGTAGCTACAACAGCAGCCGTCAGATATTGCCATGCACTCATGCTGGCAGCCGCTTGAGTTTCCACGATGTTGAGCAATTCTGCTTCGTCCGCTGCCACTCTAAAGCGTTCGATGAACTCAGCGGTTGCCGGGTCATCGGTAAACGGTGCGTGCGCTTCGAAGATCGACAGTGACATCGTCCCTTCTGCGACTTCACCCAACGCCATCATCGGCCCTGGCGACGGCAGTGCTACGAAGACACCCTTCGGGATATAACCGATTGACTCAAACGCATCATACAGGTTCACACCATCTAGGCCAATGGCACCAACGTAGATAAAGTCAGGGTCTTCTGCACTGATGCGCAGCGCAACCGAGCTAAAGTCAGTTGTACCCAGGTCGTATTCCACATAGTCAACCGTTTCGTAACCACGTTCTTCACCCAGTTCACGGGCACCTTCGGTCATGGCAACGGTAGTCGGGAATTTATTGGTCAGATAGAAGACAGTTTCAACTTCTTCGCCAGTAGATTCTAAGGCATCAAAGAGGACTTCGGCTGCGATAGTCCAGGGGTTCGCGTCGGGGTCACCGCCGCCAATCTGCCAAGACGGGAAGTGATACGCGCCCAAGTCAACATCGGGCACACCATTGGTGTGTGTCGGGTAGATATAGCCGGCACGTTGCGCAGGGCCAGCACC
>DAOTTT010000056.1:0-1964 GCA_034437635.1 Anaerolineae bacterium
GCGGCGCAAATTGGCGCTACCATACGCGCTGGTGGGCGAAGACGATGTAGATTTCCGTGAGGGTGGGAATAGGCGACGCATACATGCGCTGTGTTAGTTCGCTAGACCCCGGCTTGTAGCCGGGGCTTTTGGTCTATTAGTTAGTTCCAGCTAGAGCGGCCACGCCCCCGGCGTTGTTGATCCATCGGATTTTGTGGGCGGCCACCGTCGATCAAAGCGCGGCGGGCTTTTTGCACGTCGGCCTCATGCTTGAGCAAGACGGTCAGCGTGGTTTCCAGCGTGGTTTTATCGAGGGTGTCGGCGTTGAGCATGACGAGTGCCTTGGCCCAGTCGATGGTTTCTGATACGCTTGGATTTTTCTTCAGGTCGAGACTGCGCAAGCTCTGGACGACCTCAACGGCTTGCTTGGCGAGCTTCTCGCGGAGTTCTGGCACGCGCATCCGCACGATATTGAGTTCGGAGTCGTGGGTGGGGTAATCGACGAATAGGTACAGGCAACGTCGTTTGAGCGCCTCGGAAAGCTCGCGGGTGTTGTTACTCGTCAGCAGCACGTCGGGCTTATGCTTGGCTTGGATGGTGCCGACCTCCGGGATGGACACCTGAAAGTCGCTGAGGACTTCTAACAAGAAGGCTTCAAATTCAGCATCGGCACGGTCGATCTCGTCAATGAGTAGCACGACGGGTTCTTCCGAGGTGATGGCTTGCAGTAAAGGCCGCGCTAGCAAAAAGCGATCTGAGAAGAACACATCTTCTTCTTTGGCGAGGCGGTCGGCGGCGGCGGTGAGTGTGCCGCTATCGGCCAAAATTTGGCTGAGTTTATCGCGCAGCAATTGCGTGTAAAGCATCTGTTTGGCGTATTCCCATTCATACAGGGCTTTACTTTCGTCCAAGCCTTCGTAGCACTGTAAGCGGATGAGCGTGCGCCCGTTGGCCTTAGCCCAGGCTTTGGCGAGTTCAGTCTTGCCCACCCCGGCGGGGCCTTCTGCTAACAGCGGTTTGCCGAGCTTATTCGCCAGGAACATCACCGTAGAAATTTCATCCGTCGAGATATATTGCTGCTGGCCGAGTGCCTCGCTGACTTGTTTAATATCGTTGAACATAGTTCGCCCTTAACCTTCGGTTAGTGTTTTGTTTTTTAAGACGTGCGATTGACTTAAAATAGCCTTCCCTGACCGAAACTGTTTACTAAAAACTTAGAACTGTTTGCTTGATTTTCAGGGGAATGTGAGCGTGGCACGCTCAATGAACTACTTTAAGCCTAGCACAAAGTAGAGTTTGCTGGCAACTTCCCGGCGCAATTGGACGTATACGCAGTCAACTGCCACCACCAGAGATGGTGGCTTGCAGCTACAGCATGATGCGCCGCGTTTGGGTCAGGGTCATGGCTCCCTGCCCTAGCCTTTCGCAGGCTGGCTGATTGACCTCAGCCCACTGACCGAAGCCCGTGCGATTGTTTTAAATCCCTGCGAAACCGTTTGCATCACGTATGTGGTGTGCCTTTGGGATGTGCCTTTGGGATAAATTGATCATACCATACAATCACTGGTAGAACCCATGTTACACCACTACCAGAGGTAGTGGCTTCTTAATGTCGAAGTGAATAAGGATAAGGAGATCATAATGATCGTAACGACAACCAATACAATCGAAGGCCAACAGATTATCGAATATAAGGGCATCGTCACGGGTGAGGCCATCATGGGCGCGAACGTGTTTAAAGACTTTTTCGCCGGGGTGCGCGACATCGTGGGGGGGCGGTCTGCGGCCTATGAGCGCGAACTGCGCAAGGCACGCGATATTGCCTTAGAAGAAATGATGGTCACCGCGCAAGAACTCGGCGCAAACGCCATTATCGGCGTGGATTTAGATTACGAAACGGTCGGCAGCGGCGGCAGTATGTTGATGGTCAGCGCGAGCGGGACAGCCGTATATGCGGAATAGCTCATCGCTGCATCCGCTTTTAT
>DAOTTT010000057.1:0-15716 GCA_034437635.1 Anaerolineae bacterium
GAAACAACACCGTTGCGAAACCGCCTCCAGCGCGCCTGGCTGGTCGGGTTGGTACCGCTTGCTATCCTGGGGTATATCTCCGGCATCAGCACAGCGGTAGTTCCCGCCGGAAATCCGCTGCTCGCCCTGATTCTGCTACTGCCACTCCTCGGCGGATTGGGCTAGCGGATGGTTGGCATCTAAGACAACACCATCCGGCTTGACTTCGTGCACGATAACATTGGCCGCTTGGCCGTTAGCGAGTTGTACCCGCAGTTGGTCGCCCACATTGGGTTGAATGTCATCGGGGAATTGGTCGTGCGATACCCCAAAGAGCATGTCATCGCGGCGCTCGCCATACGCATCCGCAACTTCGATGCGCTTTGTTACCGTATCACCGATGGTCATGCCGTTCACTGCTTCTTCAAACCCAGGGATTACTTGTTGCTCCCCTAGTGTGAATTCCAGCGGGTCGCGCCCTTGGGAAGAGTCGAACACGGTGCCATCGTCTAACTTGCCCGTGTAATGCACTTTGACCGTCATGCCGTTTGTGGCTTGCGTCATGAGAAATTGTCCTAACGATTGTATACATCTATGCCTAGTATAAAATATCATGCTGCCGCTGTACACATTGCGCTCTATTGTCCAGAAATATCAATGATGACCTTGCCGCGTGTGCGCTTCGTCTGGAGATGTTTGTGTACATCAACGATGGCATCCAGCCGATAGGTTGCATCAATAACGGGGCGCAGCTTGCCTTCATCAACCCAACGGGCGATCAAGTTGAGATCGACAGTGGTCGATTTAACGACGACGACATGCGCCCGGTGGCGGCCAAACAAGCGCGTGCGGAATGCGTCAAAGTAATTGCGTGGGTTGGGCACGGTTGTCACGTAAACGCCGCCTTGCTTGAGCTTGCCGCTGACCTTGCTCAATGCGAAATTACCGAACACGTCGAAGAAAATATCCGCTGCATCCATCGTTTGGATGACATCGTGTGCGATGTAGTCGATGACAGCATCCGCGCCGAGTTCGCGCACTAATGTGTCGTTGCGGTGGCTACAAATCGCGGTGACAGTCGCGCCGTAATTCTTGGCGATCTGTACGGCGAACGTCCCCACGCCGCCGCTCGCGCCGTTGATGACGACGTGCTGCCCGGCTTGGATGTTGCCGCAGTTGCGCAGGGCTTGCAACGCCGTGAGGCTCGCCAACGGCATCGCAGCCGCATGATCTAACGTGAGGCTCTGCGGGGCTAGCGCGACTTCCGCCGTACTGATGCGGATGTATTCCGCATGAGCGCCCCCATGCCAGCCGTTGACCATGCCGAAGACGGCATCCCCTGGCTTGACATGCGTCACATCATTGCCCACTTGCGCCACTGTCCCGGCGAAATCCGAGCCGAGTGCTAACGGAAATGTATTCCCGGTGACGATTTTAAAACGGCCTTTGCGGATAAAAGTGTCTTTGGGGTTGGCGGCGGCATAATCCACCTTGACGAGCACCGGCCCCGCGTCGATTGTCGGGATGGGACGGTCGGCAATACGCAACACGTCGAAGCCGCCGTATTGGTCAATGACCACCGCCCGCATCGTATCCGGTCGATCGCTCATGTTAGCCTTGTTGTGGCGGTGTGTATTCGATCCCGGCGTTTTGTAACTCGCTGAGGATCAACTGTTCAAACACATCATAGGGTTGTGCGCCAGCCACAAAGCGCCCGTTGATGAGGAAGCCCGGTGTGCCGCGTGCGCCGACGGATTGGGCATCGCCACTATCACCGATGATGTCCGCGATATGCTGTTCTTCATCTAGGCAGGTGGTGAACTCATCAATATCAAGTTCGAGTTCTTCCGCATAGCCGATCAACGACGTGCGTAGTGTGCCTAGGTCGCCCACGCCAAGATCGCTTTGATTGTCAAAGAGTAAGCCATGATACGGCCAGAAAGCGTCTTGGTCTGCTGCACATTCTGATGCTAAAGCCGATTGCACAGCGTTTTGCCCCCCCACACCGGGGAAGTCGCGGTAGACATAGCGCACGTAACCATCAAAGTTCTCCATCAGCGGTTCTAAAGTCTGCTCGTAGTGGCGGCCACAGAACCCACACAGGAAGTCGCTAAATTCCACGATGACGACAGGCGCGTCTTCCGGCCCAAGGTATGGATCATCGTCTGTGAGGAATGTCCGCTGCCGCTCGTTGGCATCCAGCGCATTTTGCACGATGGCTTCAATGTCGGCGGCGTTTGTGTTGCTGCTACCGCCCGCGCCGACTTCTTCGCTCACGATGCTGCGGACTTCATCCGCTGTAAGGCCACCGCTGACCTCAACGCTGCTAAGTTCTTCGCGGACAATGCTACGCACGTCCGACGCAGTGAGGTCGCTCTCCGCTTGGACGGCGCTGAGGGCGGCGACGAGAGTATCGCCTAATTCGTTTTCAATACCACGAGCGAATTCGTCATTAACGATGTCGCGTACTTGGGGCGCGGTCAAGCCTTGCCCGGCGATCAGAAGGCCGATGAAGACCCCGGCCACCATAAAGACGATGCCGACGACAACCGTATTAATCACATCCCGCGATACACGAAATACTTCGTCGGATGCTGTATCTTGCTTGGGGGTATTTTCCGTCACGTTGGGTTTGACCTTTCAAAATAACTCGTAAACGACTTGATTGTATCAAAAAGCACGATGACAAAATGTAAAAATTTAATGATGCTTGCTTTTTATAGACGCACCGTGAGAGACAATTTATACCTTAAAGACCTTATTAATTGGCTATCAGCCAATACTTATACAATGGTGCGAAAATTGTTTTAGTAGACTACTCCCATCATGTATTGGGAAAAAAGAAAAGAGACATACTTATGCCAGTTGACATCGATCCTACATTCTCCGTATATCATCTGACTGAACGGCTAGAAGAAAACCGCCAAAGCTCGGTGATGTATAGCCGCAAGACGATGAATCAGATTAGTTACCAGATCGAAAACGCGACGCTTATTGACGGTGCGCCAACACGTATCTTCTCTGGCTTCCAGCGGATGAGTAAATTCCTGCCACAAGCTAAACGCTATGCTAAAATCGCGGGCAAGGCAGAATCTGTTCATGTTTTTGGGATTAACGATGTGCCCCACCTGCCGCAAATCCCGAACTTGACGTATGTCAACCTGACTCGTGAGCATCAATTAGCCAAAGAGTGGTTCTTGGTATCATATAATAAGATGTTTGCCTCTGTCTTGGCAACTGAAGAAATTACCGACTTTGACGCGCCGGACGCAGACCGCGAATTTAAGGGATTGTGGTCATTTGATGTCCGCTTGGCGGCGTTGCTGGAAGAATGGCTGACGCATACCGTAGGGATGCCAGAGCTTATGGTGCGCGAAGAAAACCACAACGCCCGCGCACAGCGGACGCTCGTCACCAAAATTTTAGACCGGATGCGCGAGCGCACCGTAGGCTCTATGATTGCGACGGATACCCAAGAGCAACTGCGCATTGTGATTGAAAATACCCTACATCCTATTGTCTCTCAGGGGATACTCCAGTAACCCCACAAACGCCCATGATTATTGATCTATTATGGGCGTTTGTGATTCTACGCAATGTTGACAAAAAATTTATGCGATGTTTAGGTTTTTCTTGCAAAAACTGGTGTATGCTGTTGGTCATAATTCCGTAAGGAAAGGAAGTGTTAAATTATGGCATTCAATCAACAAGACGAAGCCATCTACCTAACCCGCGCTGGATACAAGCGTTTACAGCGTGAATTGAACAAACTCCAAACGGATGACACCGCAGCGGTCGCCCAACGCATCGCCCAAGTACGCGGGGAAGGCGACTTCTCTCAGGAGCAAGCCTACTTCGACGCATTGAGCGATAAAGAAATGCTGGACGAACGCATCGCCCGATTACAGTCGTTTTTACAAAGAGCGACCGTCATTGAAGGCACGCTCGACCCGGACAGTGTGACCCCCGGCGACCGCATCACCTTGCGCGACCTGGACGAAAAAGAAGACCGGGTCTTCGACCTGGTGAGCGGGATTGAGATCGCCAATGGGCGGCGCGGGATTTCGCTCGGTTCCCCTGTGGGACGGGCTTTACTCGGCAAAAAAGTCGGGGAGAAGTTCGAGGTCAAAGTGCCGGACGGTGTGACCCGCTACAAAGTCCTCAAAATCGAACCCATCCCCGACGACGAATAACCATGCAGGCGCATTATCACGATGCGCTTTTAACGATCCGCAAAGCCATCGCCATCATCATCCATCGCCCCGCCGAAGAACTCATCTTCGTGCCATTCGCGCTTGCGGCTATCACGCCCTGGGCGGTTGCCCACGCGCCCACTGCCGAAGCGGTTGCCGCTGTCACTGTCGAAGTCGTCGGCGTTGGGGTCTTGCGGCTTAAAGCGATCTTCAATGGGGCCGCGCTGACCGCCGGGTTCCCATTGTTTTTTCTCTGGCGTGAGGCTGTCCGGCGCGTCTTCCGCACTGGGCGTTAGCCCGCCGCCACTAAACCGCTCACGCCGGGCGCGGATGCGCTCCGCTGCGGACATACCGCCGCCGGGCTTTTCGCCTTCGGGCGCTTCGGCCTCATCACGATTACTGCGCTTCGGCTTGTCGTCGTCGTCATCACCGCCGCCGCCAAACATATCGAAAAATCCAGCGACGGAATCCATACCGACACCGAATATTTGCGGTAGTAAAGAAAACGCCGTAGGGACGACTAACGCCCGCCCGGTGAATACGGCCAAGAACACAAAGCCGATCCCGACCGCACAGCACATCGCCGTGCCCACACCGCAGATCATACCAATGTTACGGAGTAACTCACCCATACTTTGCTCCGGTTTACTTTCATCTTGAAATCTATTGTAACCGCAATCGCGCCTTCGTACACACTGTAGGATATTATGGGTATTTTTCGCGCAGAGTGTCGGATGCACGATTACACGGCTCATGATACAACTGTAGCTACTGATTAACGACTTTTCAATAACAGACAGGCGGTTGGTTAAATGCGCAGTTTCGTCTCACAATCCACCAAGAACTTAAAGCCCTCCGGTATTCGTCGCTATTTTGACATCGCCGCGACGATGGACGATGTGATTACACTCGGCATTGGCGAGCCTGATTTCTCCACGCCGCAGCACATCACCCAAGCGGGCATTAATAGCCTCAACGCCGGGCAAACGGGATATACCAGCAACTCCGGTATGATCGAATTGCGCGAAGCGATTAGCCAGTACATTGACGACCTCTACGGCCTGCGCTATGACTCCAAACAAGAAGTCTTGGTCACCGTCGGCGTGAGCGAGGCGCTATGGTTGGCCTTCCGCACCATCCTTGACCCCGGCGATGAAGTCTTGGTTGTCGAACCCTGTTTCGTCGCCAACCCCGCCGCCGTCGAGATGGCAGGCGGCATCCCCGTGATGGTGCCCACCCGCGTAGAAAACAACTTTCAAGTCACCGGGGCGGATTTAGAGGCGAAAGTCACGCCGCGCACAAAAGCGATCTTAATCAGCTACCCGAACAACCCCACCGGCGCGACACTCACCCCTGAGCGCATGTTAGAGATCGCCGCCGTCGCTGAAAAGCACGATCTCGTCGTTATCTCCGATGAAATTTACGAGCGGTTGGTCTACGGCATCGAGCATATCGCCTTTGCCAGCCTGCCAGGGATGCGCGAACGGACGATTGTCCTCAGCGGCATGAGCAAATCCTTCGCCATGACCGGATGGCGCATCGGCTATGCCGTCTCCACGCCGGAGATCATGGCCGGGATGCGCAAGCTACATCAATATCTGATTATGTCCGCGCCGACGATGGGCCAGCAAGCCGCCCTCGCCGCGCTCCAACACGGCGCGACCGCCGTCGCGGAGATGACCGCCAGCTATGATGCACGCCGCCGCTTAATTGTCGATGGCTTTAACAGCTTGGGCCTGACCTGCTTCGAGCCAAAGGGCGCGTTCTACACGTTCCCTAGTGTTGCTCAAACAGGCTTAAGCGACGAGGAATTTTGTGAACTGCTACTACGCGAAGAGCGCGTCGCCGTAATCCCCGGTAGTGCCTTTGGGGAAAGCGGGCGCGGGTTCGTGCGGGCGAGCTACACCGCTAGCTTTAGCGACATCGAGATCGCCCTTGAGCGCATGGGGCGCTTTATGCAGCGTCACGGCTTCGCCGCGTTGAACATGGCTGCGAATTAATCGCCGGTAAAGCTATTGGCATACGCCAAATCATCATCTAAATACAATCGTATGCTATACCCCGTGCTGAGATCGTATTCAGAGAGATCCAGCGCGAGGTTTTCTTTTGACATCATGTCGCCCAAGTCGATGATCTCTTTTTCATCTGCATCGGGCGTGGTAATTTCCGCACGGATGTTAAACGGTCCGCAAGCGTCATCGGCCTTCACCTTGCACGGGTTAAAGTGAAACAATGCCCCCTGTGCGGAAAGCATCGCCTGTTCCACATACACCCACTTACTATGGAATAATTCGTAGTCCTTGCGCACGGTGATTTTGCTCGCCCATTGGTCGCGGTAACTATGCGGGAGCAGGTGCAAGAGCGTGGCTTGCTCCGCACTGCTGCGGCACCAAATATGGCGCAGATGGGTGAGCGGTAGGCTGTGCGGTACGATCACCTGAGCGCGGCGGGCGTTGAGAATTTCCTCGCGTTCGTTCGGGCGGAACCACGTATCGTGGTAAATGCGATGAAACGGCAAATCCCGGAAGGCGGCTGCCGTGCTAAAGGTCTTGGGGTTTTGGGTGATGTCGCCTTCGCTAAAGCGCACATCGTTCAACGTGACGACGGCTTCTAGATCAAACAACAAATAGATTGGCATCGACACATAATGCAGCGGTTGGGCACTCTCCGGGCGGAAGCCCTCGCAGCCGAATAAGTCCGGCGTGCGCGGGCGGAAGTTCAAGCGTACCGTATGACCCCAACTCCCATGACGCATCGTGTCCGCCTTCGGCTTGAGTTCCCCGGTTTGCAGCATATCAACGACGGCGTGCGCGTCAAAGTAAGTAAAGAGGAAGTACGTCCACCAATGGCGCTCACCGAGCCAGGGTTCCCCGCGCAGATCCGCCAGATAGCGTTTAAAGCCGTTGGCATCGCGCTTGTGCGTCACCTTGACGGGTTTAAAGGGGTTGGTGCTCTCTTTAGGCGGCAGGTACGGCGTGAGCGGTTGCGTATCCTCTTTGTTCGCGCCGTGTATCACGCCTGTGGTGATAGCCGTCATCAGGTCATCGAACATGGCATCGTAAATCACTAAGTTGGAGAAGTCGATAAAGTTCATCGTCTCTAGCTCTAACGGGCGGTCAGCATCAGCCTGCACCAACACCGGGATAATACGCTTATGTTTGCGCAAGGCGCGGGCTTGCTCTGCGCGGCAGTTGGGCGAGATATACGACGCATGGCTGAGCAAGACGAGCGCAATATCACACATTTCAATCGCTTGTTCGATGTCTTGCGCCCATGTCGCCCCAGCATTAATCTCGGCTGTATCCAACCAGGCATCTTGCCCGGCGGCGTTGAGGTCATCGCGCAGGCGCACCGCTAATGTACGCGCATCTTCCCGCGCATACGAGATGAAAATTCGATAGGAGCCGGCAGGCCAATTGGTCATGAGGCGATTTTCCCGTTGATTGCGTGATCTACACCCGATGTTAGAACATTTATTCAGCCCGCGCAAGTTCAAAAACGTCCTATTTAGCTTGCTGGCATCTTAACCACGAACGCGGCAGTATCATCAGCGACTTCCAGGGTGATGCTGCCGCCCATATGCTCGATCAAGCCTTTAGCCAACGGCAGCCCCAAGCCGAGATCGTCCTGCCGCTCACACTGGAACGGCTCGAAAACCTGCTGCATGGGCGCACAAAAACGCGGCTTACCGCTCGCCGTGATCGCAATGCTGCCATTGGGTTGTGCCACCTGTACCCGGCGGTCATCGTCCAACGCGAACAAAATATGATAGATGGCCTGCCGCATACGGTGCGTATCGCCCTTAATGGCGGTCGTTTCGATGTGATCCGGCGTGACAACCGACAAAGACGGCGTATTCGTCTGTATGCGCATCGGCTCGCTGAAGATTTCGCTGATGTCCACGTCTTCATCGTCGGTGTATTTCAGCACGTCAATGCGCATCCGGGCGAAGTCGATGAGGGTATCCACCTGGAGCAAGATCGCCATCCCCGCATCAAACAAGGATTTATAGACCGGGGTTTGTGCCTCTGGCAGGTCGCCGTCCAAGCCCTGGCAGATAATATCCGCCCAACCGAGAATGCCGTTAATCATCCCGCGTAAGTCGTGCGCCATTTCTGATATATCCTCATCGGTGCCTTCTTGCTGCAACTTAACGAGCGCATCGTGTAATTCCTGGGCGCTATCACGGATTGTCTCGGTATCTTCGATAAGGTCGGGTTCTTCGTCGTCCAGCGGATCGTAAACGCCATTGAGCAGGTCATCGGCCTGGGTGATAACGGCGTTGATTTGATTGAGCAAAGCGGCGTATTTTGCCATCGTCTTACTATACCTTTTGTATATCAACTTTGTTATATCTTTTACTTTACTTAATTTTGCGCGTTTATTGCGTAAACGTTTTGGGTTTTGTGTGCTTTAACCTTCTCCATCAAGAGCAAGAGTTTTACAATTGACCACATGAAGTCCTAATTACAAACGAAAGTATACCATTGTGGATACACACCTCTTTACCCCGCTGACCTTACGCGGGATAACGGCACGCAACCGCATCGGGGTTTCGCCGATGTGCATGTACAGCGCGGAAGACGGCCACGCCAATAACTGGCATCTCGTCCACCTGGGTTCGCGGGCGGTTGGTGGCGCAGGCGTTGTGATGATGGAAGCCACCGCCATAGAAGCACGTGGGCGCATCTCCCCGGCGGATACAGGCATATGGGATGCAGCGCATGTGGACTCACTCAAACCGATTACGGCCTTCATCAGTGCGCATGGTGGCATCCCGGCGATCCAACTGGCACATGCCGGGCGCAAAGCCAGCACTGCGCCCCCCTGGGAGGGCAGCAAGCCCGTCAATGCCAGCGCGGGTGGTTGGTCGCCTGTGGTGGGCGCAAGCCCCATCCCATTCCGTGAAGGCTACCAGACCCCGCAAGAACTCAGCGTTAACGAAATCAGAAAAATTGTCATCCGCTTTGTGGCTGCCGCCCGTCGCGCCGTAGAAGCCGGGTTCAAGATGATCGAAATCCATGCCGCGCACGGCTATCTGTTGCATAGCTTCTACTCCCCGCTGACCAATAAACGCGCCGATGAGTATGGCGGCAGCCTGGAAAACCGCGCCCGGTTGACGGTCGAAGTCGCACAGGCGGTGCGCGTCGCCCTGCCGGATGACTTGCCCTTGGTGGTGCGCCTCTCGTGCAGCGATTGGATCGACGACGGTTGGACAATTGACGACTCCGTGATTTTGGCGCGGATGCTCAAAGATGTAGGCGTTGATATGATCGATTGTAGTTCTGGTGGCGCGGTGGCCGGGGTACGGTATGCGGTTGGCCCTGGGTATCAAACCCAATTCGCGCACCGCATCCGCACAGAAGCAGGCATCCCTACCGCCGCTGTCGGCATGATTACCGACCCCGCCCAAGCCGATCACATCATCCGCACCGGGCAAGCGGATATGATCTTGATGGCACGGCAATTTCTGCGCGATCCTTATTGGCCGCTACATGCGGCGCAAGCCCTTGGGCAAACGGTTGATCTGCCGAACCAATATGCACGCGGGTTTTGAGTAGACAATCGCAAAACACACAATCTCTGATACAATACGGCGCGGCAACCGTAAGCAACAGAGGGTAAATCTGCGTGATCGTTGATCTGATATTTGTCGCCGGCGGGATCGTCATGCTCTACTACGGCGGTAACTGGCTGGTAGAGGGGGCATCCCGCTTAGCGCGTTCGTTTGGCATCTCGGCGCTGGTCGTCGGCTTGACCGTTGTCGCCTTCGGTACATCTGTACCGGAGTTACTCGTGAGCATCAGCGCGGCCATTGGTGGCACAAGCGATATCTCCATCGGCAACGTCATCGGCTCGAACATCGCCAATATCGGCTTGATCTTAGGCGCGACAGGTCTAGTCTTCCCGATTGCGGTACGAGCCAACCTCATCCGCCGCGAGATCCCGATTTTGATCGCGATTACGCTCGGCGCGGCGTTTATATTTTATGATGGGGAAATCAGCCGCGTGGACGGTATCTTTTTGATTATCGGCTTAGTGATGTTCAACGTGGCCATATTGTATTTCTCCCGGCGGGATCACAAAACGCAAGACTTCCAAGTTGAAGAAGACGAGTACGAAGCCGAGGCAGAGTTGCCCATCACGCCGGAGCAGCGCCCGCGTGAGTTGGTGCGGTTGCTTTTGGGCTTGGTCGTTTTGGCAATCGGCGCACAGTTGACCGTCAACGGCGCAGTGAGCATCGCCCGTAGTTTTGGCATTAGCGAACTCGTCATCGGCATTACCTTAATCGCTGTCGGCACCTCGCTGCCGGAACTCGCCACGTCCATTATCGCCGCGCTGAACAAGCAGAGCGACATCGCTATCGGCAACGTCGTCGGCTCTAACATCTACAATCTGTTGAGCATCTTGGGTCTTACGGCACTGGTACGCCCCATCTCCATGATTAACCCGGCGGGCTTAAATCGAACGTGGAATGAGATCGTCGCTAACCCAATGGTGCTTGATTACACCACTTACAATCAGGTCACGCGCATTGATGCCCCGGTGATGATGCTCTTCACATTAATGCTGTTGCCCATCGCCATTAATCGTCAGATCAGCCGCTTAGAGGCTGTTTTGCTGCTCATCGGTTACTTCGCCTTTAGCGCCTTTGCCGTGCTGCGCTAATTCGGACGGCGGATGATACGCTCGGTTTCGTCCAGCATCCGCACCAGCACATTATAGATAATGGGGCACGACCCCGCCCCGTCAATGATATGTGCCAACATCCAACGGAAATCAGGTGTAAACGCGGGGTAATCCCGGCAGGATTGCGGGCGGTGCGCGTAGACGGTGCAAAAGTTGCCGTCCAAAAACGCGCACGGCTTCTTGCGAAATTTGCCCCATTCTTCGACATCTACCGCAGCATCAACATAGCGCGTCATGATCGCATCCAGCGGCACATCCACGCCCGCCGCGAGCCTTCGTGCGTCGTCCGGTACTAGATACACATCTAAATTTTTGCAGCAATTGCCACAGGCTAAGCAGTCAATCGCATGGACGATGGGCGCGGCGACGGCCTGTACTAGCGTATCCAGTTCAGCATCCGGGATGCTGTCGCGCTCTAGCATGTAGCGCATCACCTGGAAGTCGTCGTGCTTTTCCGCTGCAAGCCGTTTGATCGCCGCCAGATCGGTTATCACTCCGGCAATTCCCCAATAAAGACGATAGCATAATCTCCGATGACATTGGCATTACGGCCATAAAAGAGCAAAAACTGCCCGGAGACATCCCCCGGCGCAACGCGTACCCCGGCATCCAAGCGATCGCCCAAAATGTGCCGCGCATCGCTTAAGATCACGCCGCCATCTAGCGCGGGCACCGCCGCACAATCACCGCGCCCGGCATCGTCACACATGGCGATTAGTTCCGCGTCTTCGTCTTCAAGTGCAACCATCGGGTCGAGCCGGGTACGCTCACCGCGCACCATGTAGACGAGGGTGTCCGTATCAACTACCGCCGGGCCTATGCGCAGCGTCACCGCGCCGACCTCGCCCGGTCTTGACACGTTAAAACCGTCAATGACCATCATATAGCGCCCTGGTTGCCCATCTATGCTGCCGATCTGTAAGGCGATTTCTGCCAGTGCCCGCCCGCCGTTGAGCGTCAGTTGCGCTGCATCGGGCGCTTCCGCTTCGATGACAAACGGCTCCTCATCAGGGAAGCGCACCTCATGGCCGCCCATTTGCTGCGCATCTGTGCTGCATACATCAACGGCGCTTTGAGGCCCGGCCACCGCCCGGATCGCCGGTTGGAAGCCGTCCAGCCCGTACACGTTGATCTGATAACTTTCCTCACGGAGTCCGGTAAAACCCAAGGTCATGACGGTGGTCGCCAGCGGTTCTTCGCAGCGGAATTGCACCGCCTGCAAGGAATTTTCCAGCGGGTTGATGCGTGTCACCAGCAGCGAATATGCGCCGGTTGTATCGCCATCCGCCAGCCCTGCACGGCTGACGACCAGCGCGTATTCGCCATCCGCCGGGACATCGTAATTAAAGACGACCATCTCGCCGGGGGCAACCTCTTGGGTGATCTCGCTGTCTGCGTCGGCATCACTGCGGGCGATGACGTTACCGCTGGCATCCGCAATGCCGATAAGCGGCGCGAGTGTCTCATCCGGTGTAATTGTGGCTGTAATGCGATCCCCTTCGCGTGCATTAAATGTAAAGCGGTCGAAAATCGCGCCATCGGTGATGCTGTCGCTAATCTCGCGGTCGAAGATCAGCGGCGCGATCGTCACCGGGTCAGTAGTGGGAACGGGGGTCGCATCCTGCGCGGCGAGAGGCAGCACAATGTACAGTAAAAGCACGATGATGAGCAGTTGTTTCATAGGTTGTATCAATCCGTTAGCGTACATCATATAATGCCATTATAATGCAGCATAAGTTTTGAAAAATAGCACTTGAAGATTTCGCATAATTGCTTATAATAGAAACTATATTGAGGAGTAGCCAAGTGGTAAGGCACCTGTCTTTGGAACAGGGTATCGTAGGTTCGAATCCTACCTCCTCAGCACGATTAGATGTCACCCAAATACGCTGTTGCATCAGAATCGGTAGCCACGCTATCGGTTTTTTGATTCGCATTGGGCGCAAATCGTTGTTGCTGTCTGAATGCACCCTGTAGAGCGCGACAGGTCAGCGCATCTTGTAGTCTACTGTTGCTAGTAACAAATCAGAAATACCCGTCGCTGATAGATTGGCGTTGAGCGACTAGATAGTGACAAATGGTTGTCTAAAAAGGAATTGGGTGTGGCTACTTTACGTTTTAGAAAAACGGGTGCTGATTTGAATGTCGCAGAAATAATGCGAAAAACGGTGTTGAACTCGCCAGATCAGGTATAAATTGGCGATTATTAACTAATTTTCCCACTAACACTGCCGCGAACCTGACTGCGCTCAAATAGGCAAAATGCAAAGTAGCCACACCCATTTTATACAGCCCGTTTACGGGCTTCCTAGCGTTTAATGTAGCCATCGGCTTTGAGCCGATGCGGGATATAGGCTTTACCTGAGTAGCTACGAGTCTATGCTTATCGCATTATCCATGAGCAAAGGATGCCAGATGAAACGTCAATGGCTCGTTTTATCAATATTGTTACTGTTTGTAAGTATGGTTCAAGCACAAGATAGTACAGAGGATACACTCTATGATCTTCTTGAGTCGTATCGTGCGGCGGACGGCCCCGGTGTGGTGCTTTACGTCTGGACACCAGATGGCGCTTATAGTGCTGCTATTGGTGTTTTTGAATTGGGAACAAATGATTTTGTCACCCCGGCGGATCGCTTCCGCATAGGCAGTGTATCTAAAACGTATACTGCGGTTGCGACCTTGCAACTTGTGGACGAAGGTTTAATAGACCTGGATGTGCCGATAAGGACCTATCTGGCTGATGATATTGTCTCTAATATTGACGGCGCGATGATGGTTACGACACGCCAACTGCTTACTATGACAAGTGGCCTCTATGAATATCTCCAAGATGATTTTTATGATGCAGTGATTGATGATCCAACGTATGAATGGACTCCACTGGAGACAATTGAGTTATTTGTCTATGGCGAGCAGGCATTCTTTGAACCTGGTGAGGCGTTTGATTACACCAATACCAATTATCTGTTGCTGGAACTCATCATTGAATCAGTAACAGATAGTTCACTGCATGAGTTCATCCGTAAAAATATACTTATGCCCATTGGTGCGGAAAGCACCTACACACAAATTGAAGAGACCTTACCCGGCGAATTTGTGCATGGTTACGAAGATCTGGACGGCGATGATATCTTAGACGATGCGTTTGCCATCAATGATGGGGCAGGTATGGGTGATGGGGCGTTGATTGCTACGGCTGAAGATGTTGCGCTATTTTACCAAGCTCTCTTTTATGATGAGATGTTGTTAGACGCAGACACGCTGCAAGATATGTTGATTGATCCACTTGGTCATGAGTATGGCATGGGGGTTGAAGTCATTGATGACCCTGATTATGGCATGACTTATGGTCATAGCGGTTCGGTTTTAGGCTTTAGTAGCGATGCCCGCTACTTTGTCGAAGAAGATGTCATTGTCGTCTTGTTACATGCGGATCTTGAGCTTGAACCGGATGTGATTTACGAAGCCCTGGCTATTGTTCTCGGCGAATAAGTCATTATGGCGGCAGCATAGCTACACTGCCGCCATGCTCAATCGTGTTTAATCGTCGAGCAGTTGGAAGAAATTGAATTCGTGATCGGGCAAAATCTCTGGATGGAAGATAGCAATTAGATCTTTAAGAACGAGATCGGGATTGGTGGCACCGAGTTCGTAGTAGTTATTACCGCCGTTCTCGGTGACATCAAGATCGTTATTCCATACAGCATCGTTTTGGAAGGCTGCAAAGTCCGCATAACGGACATCTTGCGCTAACAGATCACCGTAAGTACGGGCACCAAACAGATTGATAACCCATATGTCCGCGTCTAAGCCGCCGTCGTATACGGCTTCGATGCTCAATAAATCGCCTGTTTCGGATACTTCATCGCCTAGCGCGATGACACCACCGGCATCGCGAATAAATTGTCCCGCATACGTCTCTGCACCGGGGATGCTCCAAGCCTCGCTAAAAGCAGATAACACATTCCATAGGACAATAGGGCGGTCTTCTTCCCGGATGTCAGCGACCAGGGCGCGGGCTTCGTTATAGCTCGATACAATCTCGTCATATATGGTTGTCGCTTCAGCTTCACGATTATAGAAAAGCGATGTGAACTTGACCCACTCAGCATAACCTAATGGGCTTGTCTCTAGATAATCAGGCGCAACAGCAGTAAAAATATCAGCATCTATCAGAGAGGCGATGCGCTCAGTATTGTAGTCATCTGTGATTACAATATTCGGTTCTGTTTCTAACATCAACTCAAAGTTAAGTTCAAAGTTAGGGGCGACGGCGATCAAGTTGCCATCCTCTACACGTTGGATAATCTCCGGCGTGCTGGTATACAGTACGTTATCCACGCCAACAAGTTGATCAACCAGACCAAGCTCGACAATTCCTGGTAAGAAAGTGGTCGATAAGCTGATGATGTTACCTGTAGGTACGTCGATAAATTGCGTATCCTCCGGGAAGTCTTCCGCAGATGGGGCAGGGGTGCCACATTGTACTAAAACGTAGTTGAATGTGTCTAAGCTGCCTTCGACAGTGACAACCTTATAGTTGTTGAAGTAATCAATGGTGAACTTCTGGGCGTTGACGATTTCCACTTTTTCCGGGAAATAATCAACATCAGGGTCAAAGTCTGTTACACATGTATCGGTGATATTGTCATCGATTACAGGTGCGTCATCTTGGGCGGATACTGGCAACATTGCCATGATACCCAACAGTATCAGGATAAAAAGCTTTTTCATCAAAACCTCCTTGTTGGAAACCACCCGTCTTTAGCGGGTGGAGGAAAGCATGGTTGGCGCGTGTAGCGACCACCGTGCATCGGACAAAAGATCGTGCGCGGCGTGCTACCGCGCCAC
>DAOTTT010000058.1:0-2634 GCA_034437635.1 Anaerolineae bacterium
GTGGCGCGGTAGCACACCGCGCACGATCTTTTGTCCGATGCACGGTGGTAGCTACACGCGCCAACCATGCTTTCCTCCACCCGCTAAAGACGGGTGGTTTCCAGCAAGGAGTTTTTGATGAAAGGAGATATATCATGAGTTGGGGGATGCATGTAATCGTTCCGGGTCGTGTTGTTTATGTAGATTATTTTAATAAATCAGGTGGTCAAGATGTCAGCGATGCTTTAAAAGCTGTTTTGGAAGAAACCAATAAATCAGCAGACCAAGACCAAACATTTTACTGCGTCTCCGGCGTGAGTGGATCTGGTGGTGCGAAACTTAGCGAACTTAACGATGTTTTCCGCACAGTTAAGAGTTTCCCTAAAAATACTAAAACGATTTTGGTAACGAAGAATCGGGCATCGGGCTTCTTGGCTCAACTCGTCCACTCGTTGAGAGGATTAAGTTTTGCGCAGGTTGCCACCTTACATGATGCGCTCAAATTGATTGAGCGTGAAGACCCGGAACTCGCAAAACAAATATCAATTGAGGATTTCCAACTTTTAGACTCCGATAAAGCCTATACTTATGGCGACAACAAAAAGGAAAGTGAATCATAATATGTTGCAAGATAAAGTTACTATTGTAACGGGCGGCTCACAAGGCATCGGTAAGGCAATTGCTGAGACCTTCGCGGATAACGGCGCATCTGTTTATGTGCTTGATCGTGTGGCGCTGGAGACAGAACACGATAACATCGTCCACATTACAACCGACATTGGCGACCCAGACGCAGTGCAAAATGCTGTCAAGACGATCGTTGACGAAAAAAAACACATTAACGTCGTGGTGAATAACGCCGGGATCGGTGGGCCGTCGATGCCATTGCACGAGATGGATTTAGACGAAGCAGATGCCGCCATTCAGGTCAATTTGAAAGCGGTGTTTATTCTGCTTAAATATGCCCTGCCGCATATGCCCGATGGCAGCGCCATCGTCAACATAGCCAGTGCCGCCGCCGAGTTTACAGGTGTGAGTGGGCATGTGTACGCGGCGACCAAAGGCGGGTTAATCAGCCTGACGCGCACGGCTGCGGTAGAACTCGCGCCGCGTGGCATCCGTGTGAATGCGATCAGCCCTGGTTGGATCGCTACGGGCATTTTCGCCCGTGCCCTTAATATGGGGCCGGCTGTAGAAAATGCCACGATCCCCGCTGTGGCCGATGTGATTAAAAACTTCCAGCCATTGCAACGCGCAGGCACGCCGCAAGATGTCGCGGACGTTGCGGTATGGCTCGCCAGCGATAAATCAGGTTTTGTAACGGGCGAAAACATCAAAGTAGATGGTGGCGTGACTACTGGCACCCGCCCCGACCTCGCCGCACAGCAGATTGACGAATTGACACAGGGCCTCGGCGCGTTTTTGCAGTCATTGGGCGGTTGAGCGCATTAGACTCCCCCTGAGCCAATTGCATAATTTCAATTTGCATACTGCCCCGGTTCAAAACCGGGGACTAGCTAACCGCGAAGCCCGTAAACGGGCTAATTAGTGAGAAATATTATTGTATACAGCCCATTTATGGGCTTCCAAGCATTGGTTTAGCCATCGGCTTTGAGCCGATGCGGGATATAGGCTTTACCTGAGTAGTTAATTATATTGTCTGAATGTATCAGCTTTTTGTTGCGAAATCCCTACGAAAAATTTATAGCAATCTCACCCCACCTTGACCTAAAATAGTAAAAGAATTTTTATATGTGATTATGGAGGCACTATGCACAAAGCCTATGCGCTCATTCCTATTGGCCTGGTCGTACTGCTCGCCGGGGTTATCTTCTCCTTGTCATCCAACAACACCCAGGCTGCCGGGTCGTCGGCATTTGGCGGCGGCAACATCGGCGGGGTGGATTGCAACTCATTTAACACTGTCGGGGATGCCAGCGGTGGCGCACGCATCACCGCCGGGGGCAAGACCATCGTCGCCGGGTACACCCAAACCACAGGGATTAACCAAAATGCGACGGTCGTCGCCTTCGACGCTGCCACCGGGAACAAGGTCTGGTGCATCCAGCCGGATACTGCCCCGCCGGATGGCCGCGCACGCGGGTTATGGTGGGATGGCACGACGCTCTATGTCGCCTTCACCGTTGATGGTGGTGATGGGTCGTTTAACACCAACTTCGCTACGGGCGGCGGTTGGTTGACCAATTTGGCCGGGGCGGGCAGCGGCGCGTTTACCGTGCTGGCACGGGTTGACCCCAACACCGGCACGATCCTCAACGGCACTTACATCACGTCGATTTTATCCAGCGGCAACCCAAACAGCTTCACGCCGCAAGACATGCTCTTTACTGGCAGTAGCATCATCATCACCGGGCAATCAAGCGCCAACCCACGCGAGACAGACCGCTCACGCATGACGTGTAATTACACCGGACCCGCACAATATACCATCGAATTTAACACCTCTTTAAGCGGCGCATTGGGCGTTCTAGCGGCGAACTGCACCCCGACCAGCCCGCCGCCCTCGGTCGCGCTTGGGTTTGGCGGCACAGGTGGCGGTGGTGATGCAGGCGGTGGCGGCGCATTCATCCCTGATGGCCGTTTGAATGGCGAAGCCCTGGCGGGACCTGTCGCTATTTACTGCGGCTTTGATGG
>DAOTTT010000059.1:0-10012 GCA_034437635.1 Anaerolineae bacterium
GTGGCGCGGTAGCACACCGCGCACGATCTTTTGTCCGATGCACGGTGGTAGCTACACGCGCCAACCATGCTTTCCTCCACCCGCTAAAGACGGGTGGTTTCCAGCAAGGAGATTTTAATGAAAAACCTTAAACCGTTCATTATTTTTATCGGTGTCTTTATATCACTGACGTTTTCCGCACTGGTTTTTGCACAAGATGAAGAACTGCCTGTGGAAGATCCACCCGCTTGCGATGAATTTGGTTTCTGCGTCGTAACCGGCACCCTAGCCATTGATGACGACATCACGCTGACAGACTCCGCGACGGGTGAAGTCTATGTGCTTGCACCGGCTGCCGCTTTTATACCAGCGGATTACGTTGATTACGAAGGTGAGGTCCTTGTCACGGGTGTGCTACTCAACGAAGGCGACGAAGACACACCAGCTACACTCCAGGTGGACAGCCTCGAAAAAGTCGAAACAGAAGACCCTGAAGCAACCCCGGATCCTGAAATGACCCCAGAGCCGGGCGATGAAGAAGAAGTTGATCGTCAAGAGGGCTTCTACTGCCGTACTGAAGATGCCCGTCATCCTGCCGGTGAACGCATCGCGGAACGCTATGATGTTGATTACGAAGTTGTGATGGGCATGTTCTGTGAAGAGCGTATGGGTTTCGGCAATATTGCCCGCGCATTACGTGCTGAGATGAGCGACGAAGACGCTCAAGAACGTGGTCGTGGCAATAACGGCAATAACGGCAATGACGGCAATAACGGCAATAACGGCAATGGTCGCGGCAATGGTAACGGCGGCGGCAATGGCAATGGCGGCGGTAACGGTAACGGCGGCGGCAACGGTAACGGCGGCGGCAATGGTAACGGCGGTGGTAACGGTCGCGGCAACGGTGGCTAAACCAACGACAACAGAATAAAAACACACAACGCCATCTCAATTTGAGATGGCGTTTTTAATTACCTAGCCAAGTGCGGGTGTCTGCGCTCAGTTTTTTAGAGTAACAACTAGCTGCTCATACGGCATCCACGCGCAAGAAGAACGCGGCCGGCAGTACCAGCCCCGCACAGACCCAGGCCGCGCCCTTTGGCAAATCCGTCATAGCGTGCGGCCTTTGCCGATGCCCATCCAGCCCCGGCGTACACCTCGCGCTTCTTCCGTAGCGATGAAAGCATCCGGGTTTTGGGTTTGTACTATTTTGATGAAGCGTTTGACCTCACGCTTATCAACCACGCTGCGCAGCGTGAGCACTTCCCCGTCACGGCCTTCGCTGATGTTGATCGTCACGCCAAAATCCGCATCACGCAGCATTTGGGCGATCTCGCGGCCATCCTTTGCGGCGAACACGTTGATAATCATGTAGCTACGCACGATCCGCGCTTCGAGTTCCATGCCGACCCAACTCCCGACGGCAGCACCCAAACAATACGCCATCAAGTTGGGTATGTTCTCTAAATCGGAGACAACCCCGGCGATGACAACGGCGAAGATCAACGCCTCTAAAGCGGCCAAAATCGCCGCAAAAAGACGCTGCCCGCGTGTGATGACGACTAAGCGCAGCGTGCCAATGGCATAATTGATGACACGCAGCACAAAGATCATAACAACCAAAAAAGCAGCGTCCATTAAGACTCTTGCTCCGGTTTCCAACCATTCCAGCGGCGAGCTTGCCATGCGGCATAAAGCGCTACCGCGCCCGATGTGGCGACGTTGAGGCTCTGCACGCGCCCGCGCATGGGCAATGTCAGCAGTAGGTCGCATGTTTCGCGCACGAGGCGGCGCATACCGTCGCCTTCGCTGCCCATGACCACGCCAATCGGCATATCTAGGTCGGCGCTATCAACGGCGCGGAGGTCTTCGCCGATGTCCAACCCGACCAGCCAAATATCTTGTTCTTTGAGTTCCTTCATGGTGTTGACGAGGTTGGTCACCTGGGCGACGTGCAGATGCTCTACCGCGCCGGACGATGCCGCACTAACGGACGGCATCACGCCGACAGCCCGCCGTTCTTGTAGGATGACCCCATGTACGCCGACGGCATCCGCCACGCGCATGAGTGAGCCGACGTTTTGCGGGTCTTGCAGCAGATCCAGCAGTAGGATGAACGGCTTTTCTTGGCGGTCGGTCGCCGTCTTGAGGATGTCATCGACATCGCTATAACGGTATGCGCTTGTGCGGAGTATGGTGTTTTGATGGTTGTCGCCGTCGGCTAAATCTGTGAGGATGTGGCGCGGCACGCGGCGCACAGGCACATCACGCACATGGGCGATCTGGATAATCTCGCCGACGATGCCGCGATCGTCTGTTTTCTCCGCGAGGAGCAGTTGCTCAAATTTGCGGCGATTGGCCTTGAGCGCCTCCCGCACGGGATGATGACCATAGAGGTATTCTGATTTTGACATATGCAACCTTCAGTTGGTTTTTAGTTGAAAGTTATTGGAGTAGGCGATGATTTTGCGTGGTAGGGGCGGATTGCAATCCGCCCTTGTTGTTCTGTAATGTGCATCAATCCGCCCGTGATGGATGTCGTATTTAGTGCGTCTTCCAGATCGTGCCGTCGGCGCGGTCTTCCAGCACCACACCGAGCGCGGTCATTTGATCGCGGATGCGATCCGCAGCGGCGAAGTCCTTGTTTTTGCGGGCTTGCGTCCGCATTTCGATGAGGAGTTCGATCAACCCGGCTTCGCGTTCGGCGTTGGCTCCGTCCGCTTGGGCTTCGCTGATGATGCCGAGGACTTCCCCGCCGAGTTCGTTGTAAACGGCGTTAATGGCGTTGAGCGTGTTCATGCCGACGGTGGCATCCCCGTTAAGCAGGGTGTTTACGTCGCGGGTGAACTCTTGCAGGGCGGCGATGGCCTTGGGCGTGTTGAAGTCGTCGTTCATCACGTTGGTAAATTCGGCGCGGGCTTTGTCGATGCGCTCCATGAAGCTGTTGCCGTCGTCGCCTTCCGGCGTATCGCTCATCATGCGGCGGGTGAGCAGTGCGGCGTTGTTCAGGCGCTCCCACCCGGCGGCGGCGCTACTCAGCGACTCGTCGCTATAGGTGACGGGGCTGGCGTAGTGGGCGCTGAGGGCGAACATACGCACGACTTCCGGGCGATTGGCGGCGAGCGCATCCTTGATGGTGACGAAGTTGTTCAGGCTCTTGCTCATCTTGACCGGGGTGCCGTCCAGCGGATCGGGCACCATCAGGCTACCGACGAGCATCCAGTAATTGGCGAAGGGCGCATCGTTGGCGCTTTCGCTCTGGGCGATCTCGCATTCGTTATGCGGGAAGATGTTATCAATGCCGCCGCCGTGAATGTCGAATGTTGGTCCCAGGTATTTTTTCGCCATCGCGGAGCATTCGATATGCCAACCGGGGAAGCCTTCTCCCCAGGGGCTATCCCAGCGCAGGATGTGCTCCGGCTCGGCATGTTTCCATAAGGCGAAGTCCGCCGGGTTGCGCTTGCCACTACCCACGAGATCGCGGGTGCCTTCTTCTTGTTCGTCTAGGCGGCGGTTGGAGAGCTTGCCGTAATCTTCATCGGTGGTCACGTCGAAGTACACGCTGCCGTCGCTTTCGTAGGCGTGGCCTTTGCGGATGAGGTCTTCGATCATCTTGATCTGCTCCGGCACATGCCCACTCGCACGCGGGGAGATGTCCGGGCGCGTCACACCGAGCGCGTCCATGTCTGCAAAGTAGCTGCGGGTATATTGTTCAACAATTTGCATAGGCTTGGCCTGGAGCGACCGCGCCTTGCGCAAAATTTTGTCTTCACCGGCTTCAGTCTCGGTCATATGGCCGACATCGGTGATATTCTGCACATAGAGCACATCCAACCCCGTATAGCGCAACCAACGCACCACCATATCAAACGAGACATAACTCTTGGCATGTCCTAGATGCGCGTGATCGTAAACGGTCGGCCCACAGACATACATCCCTACGCGGCCTTCTTGTAAGGGCTTAAAATCTTGCTTTTCGCGTCCAAGCACGTTATATATGCGCAGCGTCATCACCATTTCCCTATGTGATTGATTTATTTATTTATTTAAAATAGCAACCGTCATTCTAACCTGAAATGTGGGTTTTGTAACAGGGGGATTGTGGCATAATGGCCTGCATCACATCAAATGTAAAGAGAGAACTATGCATATCGCGTTGTTAACTTGTAGCGAACTACCGACTTTGCATTATGACGATCAACCGCTGATTGCCGCGTCTAAACGCCACAATATCACTATATCCCCAGTGATTTGGGATAAACCGGGCGAAACTTGGGATAAATATGACGCGGTGCTGCTGCGCTCACCTTGGGATTATTACTTGCGGCTGCCGGAATTTCTGGTTTGGGTCGATCACGTCGCCGCGCAGACGTGCTTATTTAACTCGGCGGCATCGGCGCGGACTACACCCCCCGCCCCCTCTCCCGAACGTGCCTTCGGCACTGGGAGAAAAACGCTTTTGTAAGTCCCTCTCCATGAGGGAGAGGGATTTAGGGTAAGGGCAAAATGGCGTTTTCCTGAACAGCTCATTATTATTTTCTTGGAGCAGCCTTATACGATATACGGCGTACTCGCGCCCGTCTTGGACATGCCGCGTTCATCCAGCACCACATTGATCGCCGCAGGCTTGCCCGACGCAAACGCACGCTCTAATGCTGCGCCGATGTCGTCCGGGTCTTCGACGTGTTCGCCGTGACCGCCCATCGCTTCGACGATCTTATCGTAGCGGGTAAAACCGAGCTTGGTGGCGATGCTGCGTTCTTCCGTCACCATTTCAATCTGCGGTGTGCGGATTTGCCCCCAACCGCCGTCATTGCCCACAATGCTCACAATCGGCAGATCAAAGCGCAGCGCCGTATCAAACTCAAACCCATTGAGGCCAAACGAGCCATCCCCGTTGATAATCAGCACCTTCTTTTCCGGGTGGAGATGCTTGGCGGCGATAGCAAACGGCGCACCCACACCCAGGCAGCCCAGCGGACCGGGGTCGAGCCACTGACCGGGCAATGAGAGATCAATCACCTTAGCGCAGGCGCTCACGATGTCGCCGCCGTCGCCGATGACAATGGTTTCCTCATCAATAAAGTCATTGATGGCCGCGCCCATGCGGAAGTGGTTGATAGGCGATGAGTCGATCTGCTTCCAATCGTCGAGTTTCTCGTTTTTCTTGTCTTCCATCTCCTGCACTTGACTCAGCCACTCATCAAAGCGGATGCCCTGCAAGCCTTCCGACAGCGCCTCTAGCACCAGACGCGCATCCGCGCACAGGGCGACATCCGCTTGGCGGTTGTGGTTGAGTTCGTCCGCGTCATTTTCCAGTTGAATCAGCTTGACATCATCCGACCAGCCGTTGCCATACTTCAAGCGGAAATCAAGCGGCGTGCCGATCAACATGACGACATCCGCCTGCTTGAGCGCCAACCCCCGCGCAGATTTAAAGCAGTGGGGGTGCGTCATCGGCAAAGTGCCGCGTCCCGCGCCATTGGTAAACACCGGGATGCCCGTCTGATCGGTGAGCGCCCGCAGCGCGTCGGATGCTTGATCCCAATAGACTTGCGTCCCGGCGATGATGATCGGGCGTTGGGCGTTGCGCAGCATGTCGAAGATCTGCTGTATGTGTTTGACTTCCGGCTCAACCGGCGCAATCTCGACCTTATCCGGGTGGCCGGGGTCGTTCACGCTGTTAAACAGAATGTCGAACGGCACTTCGATAAACACCGGGCCGGGGCGACCGCTCAACGCCGTTTTGAACGCTTCGGTCATCAAGCCGGGGATAGCCGCCGTATCTTCTACGGTAAAGCTGGCCTTAGTAAACGTCTTAAACATCTCCGTCTGTGGCATCTCTTGGAGTGCGCCCATGCCCTTTGTCTTGAGCGGCGCAGCGCCACCAAACAAGATCATTGGGCTGCGGGCTTGGTAGGCATTGGCAACCCCCGTCACCGCGTCGGTCACGCCGGGGCCTGCCGTTACTGCGGCCACGCCGATACCATGCGTCAAGCGGGCGTGCGCGTCGGCGGCATGGGCTGCCGCTTGCTCATGCCGGAAGTCGATCACCGCGATGTTATTATTTAAACACCCCTCGTAAATGGGGAGGATGTGCCCGCCGCACAGCGTATAGAGGGCGCTCACGCCTTGCGCTTTAAGCGAACGTGCGATGAGTTCGCCACCGAGTGTAAACATATTTTACTCCTAAAAAAATAAAGTATTTTCAAGTCTAGTTTACCGCATTTGCAACGGTTCGGTCACGCGGAAAGCATAGAATATGATGAGATCGACACGATTAAAGCGACCCAGGCTCAAAGCCAGAGTCTAGCCCAAAGCAAAGCCTGTAAACGGGCTTGAATAGTATGTGTCGAATAACGCCGCCATCGGGGAAGACGCGCCCGCTATCACCTACTTGGAAGAATACATCGCCATCTATGACGATGATGCCGAACAAATCGCGTTTGATCTGCTCGAAACATTGCGCGGCGAATAACCCACTTTACCGTTACAATAGGGGCAACCCGTTAAGCATAAGAGGACGAACTGATGTCTGACCAATTAGAACTTGTCGTTGGCATTTACGTAAACGCGAGAGAAGCGGACGAACGTTATAACGAACTCCGCAAAGCACATCTTAAAAAAGACATTCATTTGATTGATGCGGTTGTGCTGGAAAAAGACAAAGATGGTAATGTGACCGTTAACGAGGAAGACGATTTAGAAGGCCGCGAAGGGCGCAACATCGGCGCGATCGTCGGCGGGTTGGTTGGGCTAGCGATGGGACCCGGTGGCCTTCTGGGTGCGGCCATTGGCGCAGGCTTGGGCGCGGCTGCCGGTGCTGTGACCGGTGGAGCCGCCGCCGGGATGATCGACAGCGGCATCAAAAATAAGCACTTTAAGGGCATCATCGACGCGCTGGAACCGACCAGTTCCGCGCTGATGGTCGTCATCGAGTCCGACCATCTGGACAAGATCAAGCCGATGATGCGTGCCCCACAATCCAAGCTCAAACGGTATCGGCTGGCGTTAAACATCAGCGAAGAAATCGAATAGGCACGATGCGCTGGTTGCTGCTCTTATTCTTCTTGATCGGAGCGCCTCAAACGCAAGACGACAGCCGTTTGTCTTGCGAGGCGCTCCGCTTTGGGGAAGTCTATTTCTTCCGTGATGCGATTTATATTGAGGTCATCAACCATAACCTGTTGCCTATGCAGATCATGCGCTTTGACCTCTACTGGCGCACGCAGCCCGGCGTAGCCTTGCGCAGCATCACGCTGGACAACGCCAACCGCGTTACCCCGTTGTGGCAAGGTAATCAACCGCAAGCGCCGTTTGCCATCGGGACGGGCGCTATGGGGACGACGCTCACGGGGGACACGCTGACTCAATTCTCCCAAGCCGACCGCTTTATCTCGCCGGATGGCTTTCAATCGTTCATCATCGCCCACTTTGACGGCATCGACAACGTAAACCCGGCGCTCAACCCGGATAACGGCTTTCGCCTACCGGACATCCTCAACACGCGCTTGATCGTCGCCAAAGACGTTAACGAGTCGTGCGCGATGACCTACAGCATCGCCCCTTTGCTCGACCCACTGCGGGTGATATTGCGCTTAGTCTTCACGTAGCTCACGCGGGATGCTCGTCTTGGCTTCGATATACTGCTGATGACTGAGTAAGAGTGTGTTGCTAATCGTGCGGATTTCTTCGATCTCGTCGCGGGTGGCTTTGCCGTCCGCCGCCGCCACATGAAACAGAACTTTGGCGAAATCGACTAATTCTTGTTGGGTGCATTTGTCGAAGAACTCGCGGGCGGTGCGGAACGGGTCGAGCTTGGCGGTTTCGTCGGACGTGGCGACGGTGACGATAAACGTTGCCTCTTGCGCTGATAAGTGCCAATCATCGCGGAAGCATTGCACCATCACGTCAAATTCGCGTTGGTCAATGTGCTTATCCACCCGTGCTACCCGCGCCATCACCCCGGCGGCCAAACTGAGCTTACGCAGTTTGCTTTCCTCAATGGCGAGCTTTTCGCCTTCCCCCATGCGCAGACGGCGCTGTACATCATAGTAAACGCGGTTGCGGATGAAGTCCTCAAAGTAGCGTTCACGGTTGGGCACGTTGGCCGCTGCGCTCCGGCGGGAGATTGGCCCGGTGAACAGGCGCTTAAACGGCGCGATCAAACTGGTGTCGTGGTTGGCGAGCGCGTCTTTAATCGCATTGAAAACCTGCTCTTCTTCCGGTGTGATGTTGCCGTCCGCGTGGATCATCGCGTTGAGCGCGTCTATCGCCAGTTGGCGGTCTGCGGGCCGGTTGACCTGATTCAGCAGGTCATCAACCAGGCGTTCGCGCTCGGCAGGCGTTACCGGCGCGTCGATGTACATATCAAGTTCTGCCCATTCGGTCGCGTTGAGATTGGGCAGATGAAAGAGCAAGTCTTTTAAACTGTTGATCTCATCATGGGTGACGTTGCCATCCGCCCATGCTGCCGCGACAATGACCTTAGCCAGCGCCTTGATTAAGTTGGAATTTGCCATCGGTGAGGTTCCTATCTTCGGTTTGCACGATATGCCCTATGATACCGCAAGTGGCCTAGGTCATCATCCGCACAGGCTTAAGCAAAGCGCGGTCAAACTCAGCAATGCGCTCTTCGCCCAGGCGCTCCAACTCCGTACGGACGGCGGCAGCGTCTGCCCGGAGCACGGCGACATCCACCCCCTGGCAGACATCCGGCAGGACGGTCAACCACTGCACACTGCGCAATAACATCTTGCGTGCGCCGCGTGCGTTGCCGCGCTCCACCTGATAATAGGCCACGCCCACCTGCAAAATCGCCCGGTAGAGATCACGCACGGGGCCGTCCGTCGCCATCCACAATTCTTCAAATAAATCGTGCTGCTTGTAAAACGCCCCGGCGTTGAACTGGGCTACGCCCTGCTGCGCGAGTGCTGGCAGCGGTTCGTTACATTCGCAATCCAGTTGTTCGACGGTCGCCGGGTCGATCACCCGCGCATGGGCGTTGATGAGTTGTGTATCTAATAGCGCCGCCGGGGTGAGGACGCGATCTGCGCCTTGGGTCTGCGTGATGGTCGCCTGTGTGACGAGAAAGACAGGCACGCGCCGGGTCGCCGGGCTGCTTTTAGCGGTAGCCGTCCAGTATGCCCAATCGGGGTCAGTGCCATCGACCAGCAGCAGCGCGGCGCGGGCATCCGCCAGCGTAGAGACAACCTGCGTGCGGTCAGTCAACGGGCGCAGGTTATAGGCATCGCCCAAGGCTTGTTTTAAGGTAGGCAACCAGTCAGGTGTGTAATTTGTATAAAAAATCGTCGGAGTATTCATTGGGCCTATGATGATTTTAATAGGTGGTACGATCCTGGATTTAACATCGACATTTGACACATTTGTTGAGGCTCTTAAGACACGCGCAGAAGCTGTTAAAAAGTAAAACTGGGCAGCGAGCGTAGAAGGAGATGCGATGCTCGATGTGTGGGTGTTTGACAGCAGTACGACTACCTGGTGTGCTACGATGATGTACGATGTCTGCTGCGATGTACAACGATGTAAGCTACGATGATGCTGCTGCGTTCGCATAATGATTGCTGCTGTGCACTGCGTTGATGCGTCGATGTGCCAGGCAGGTGGTACATAAGGAAGAATGAGTGCGTTGGTGACAATCGGTGCTTCCCACATGGATAACCACGAAATGCCTTAATAGACCTATTGCTCAGCTTGTGAGTGCGATGTATTTTTAAGCTACCCAGTTACATTTATAGTGTAACGCAAAACTCTACTAAAAGGGCTGAAAGTTTTCCGAAGAATTTCTGAAGAAATTATCAAGATAGCGCCTCAACGGGACTTGTATTATCATATGGCAAAACAACAAGGATAAATGCCATGTCCCACAAAATAACCTGGTTCCATAAAGATCGCGTTGTGTATTTGCGGTTGTGGGGAGAGTTGACACTTGATGAAGTCAGCACTGTTGCTGATGAGATGACAGACATCATCAACACAGGCGAAGCCCCCGTCCACGTCATCAGCGATGCAC
>DAOTTT010000060.1:0-3535 GCA_034437635.1 Anaerolineae bacterium
GCATGGTCTTGGTTTGGCTTGGCTTTTTTCTGTTTGCTATTGGTGCTAATGCCGATGCAACCCTGGCTGGTGTGCAACCACTTATTGAGCAGGTTGTCATCGCTGCGCTGGCGCTACTTTTGGCATGGAGTATGGTCAATGTCAAACAATCGCCATTAAGCCAGCGTATAGATCGCTGGTTTGTCGGTTGGCTCGCTCTGCTTATGATTGCTGCTGTTGGCTCGCTGGTGTTTTGGTTGGAAGAAGCGGAAACTGCTGTTTACAGTGGACACATTCTGAACGTGACATGGGCGGGGTTGGTCGTCGTCATCGCCTTGATTACTACATTTTTATTGTTGCGCAACGTTAATCATGTTGTGGACGCGCCACTAAAAATAGTATCTATTTTACTTTTTGCTGTGGGTAGCATCAGTGTTTTGATGACGACCGTCGCAGATGATGTAATGATTGATGCTGTGGGTGTGCTGCGGTTATCCCTTCTCGCTGCTGTGTTGACCCATGTTGTGATTGTCTATCGTAAAGTGATCATGGGCTGGCAAACGTCGCTGGCTCAAGCCGAAAAAACGGTTAAACCAACCTCTAACGAAACGGAGACCCCACCACCCATGCCCGCACCGCAAGAAGATCGTCCGGCTGTATCCCCCATCGAACGCGAGTCTGTCCAGTTGATGCGGGCTTTGGGGTTGATGATGGAAAATGCGACACCGAAAAACGTTCCAACACAAATTCTTAATGCGATTATTGAAGTGCTAAAGGTCGATATTGCCGTTTTGCTGCGGGTTAAAGATCCAAACTATGCGGATGTTGAAGTCGCCTATGATCGCTTTATAGAGCGCACAATTTCCGGCATTGCGCTTAATTTGGGCAATCAACCGACGTTGGCGAATGCGATTGAGCGCCGCGCCCAACGGATGTTATCTCCAGAGGAGCATGAAGATGAATTGACCGATTTGTACATGCGCTTAGACGTTGAGCAGATGGGGCCAGTTTACCTGCAACCGATGTATCGTGAGGATAATTTGATCGCTATTTTAATGCTGGCGATGCCGTATTCCAAGCGCGAGTTACTGCGATCAGAAAGTGAATTGCTTAAAGGCGTTAGTGTCATTGCCAGTGGGTTACTAGAGATGAGCTTCACGGCGTTAGATGCGCAAATGCTGGCGGAAGAACGCGCTATCCAGGCGATGGTCAATAAGGTGTCACCAACGCAAATTGCCGATCAGGATGTGCTCAATACCCGACAGGCTTTGCAAGAGAGTTTAAAGGTTGCGCGTCAACAGATTGCGGCTTTGAGCAAAGAAGTCGTCTCGTTGAAATCCACCATTGATGACGAACGGGTGCAGTTAACCCAAGATTTAGGTGATAGCCAAGAGATGTTGAGCGCCTCCCAACAGATGGCTAGTTTGTATGATGAGCAAGATCAACTGCGGGCGGAGCGTGACGCACTGGCACAACGCTTGCATGAAGCCGAAACAACGCTGCAATCCATCACACAAGCATCACCGGATGCGATTTATGAGGACATGGTACGCTTGCTTGAGGAAGAAAAGAACGCGCTCATCGCACAGCGCGACAGCATGGAAGCTGAACTCAACGCACTACGTAACCGTAGTGGTGGCCTTGTGGACCCGCGTGATATGCAAACAATGCTGCGGCGCGTTGAATCCGAGCGGGCACGCTTGGAAAATGAACGAGATAATTACCAATCGCGCTTGGTGAAAATCCAACGTGAATTAAAGCGGGTCGGCTTTGACGCTGAAGAGAGTAGTATATCGGATTTATTGACGACGCTTAATGCACAACGGGCGGCACTGCACGAAGAAAATGAAGCGCTCAAGCAGCAATTACAAAATGTAGCTATGGGCGACCAAGCCAGTGCGGATAACGAGCGTATGCTGCTCTTGCAGACAACGTTGAAAAACGTAGCGGGTGACCGTGAAGTGGCGGTCAAACAACGGGATAAGCTGGCACGCGAACTCACGGATTTAAAGGATAAACTCCGTATCGTTAAGCGGCGTTGGCAACGCTTAGAAGCCCAAGCGCAGCAGTCCCAAGCGCAGTTCCGTGATGCCCAAGACGCACTCCAAGAACTCCAAGATGAGCGTAGCCGTTTGATAAACGCTCGTGATCGCTTAGAGGCGGAGAAGCAAGCGTTGGAGATGGCGCACGATCAGCTTTTGGCGCGTATTGAAGGCGACCGCGATCGTATAGCAGAGTTAGGCGATACGGGTGTTGGCTCGCTGACGACGATGATCGAAGATTTGACTGAGCAGCGCGAAAACTTGCAGATCACAATCAACGATTACCAAAAGCGTTTAGCACAAGCCGAGGATGAAATCGCACGTCTCCAAGAAGAACTTCAGCAAGAGCCACAAGTACAAAACCCGGATCTGCTGGTGAGTATGGTGCAAGAATTGCGCTCACCTATGACCTCTATGGTGGGTTACTTAGACCTTCTGTTGAGCGAGTCGTCCGGGATTTTAGGAAATATGCAGCGTAATTTTTTGTTACGAGTATATACCAGTATGCAACGTTTCGACTCGATGTTAGATGATCTGATCCGGGTGACGGAGTTGGATGCCGGTAAGTTTAAGCCTATGCCACGTCCGGTCAATGTTACGGAGCTAATCGAAGATGCGATAACACATGCCGCACGACAATTCCGTGAGAAAGGCTTGACGGTCAATCTGGTTTTTGAAGATGGCTTGCCATCGCTACAAGTGGATCATGATGCACTTAATGAAGTGATTGGGCAATTATTGACAAATGCCTATCTCGCTTCCCCGCCGGATAATGATGTGACAATCCGTGTAGAAAAGCGCGAACAGGCGCAGATCAACGGGTATCAAGCGGATAGTTTGTTTGTCTCTGTGGAAGATCGTGGTGGTGGCATCAGCCCGGAGGATGAGGCGCGTGTTTTTGCGCGGAAATACAAAGCAGAAAACCCACTCATCCAGGGGTTAGGGGATACCGGCGTTGGCCTGTCCATTGCCAAGACTTTGGTTCATGCTCAGGGCGGTTATCTGTGGTTAGAGACAGAAAACGGGATTGGAAGCCGTTTTAACTTCCTGTTGCCATTGCATATGGAGGATGTTGAAGATGCGTCGTAACTTAGGTAATGAGATGTTAGCTGCGGCTACCATTATTGTGATAATGACAACGGCTCTCACGCTAGGGGTTTTGTTGACGGAGACTTCAAGCGATGTAGATGGTTCTGAACAGCCTACAGCTACCGCACTAGCGCGTTCAAATACCGGGCCGAATGCTGTGGTTGGCCTGCCTACAGGGAATGTGGGTGATGCGATTACACACGCATCTACGCAACGTGTTGAAGCGCTCACACCGCGACAATCAACACTCGCGGAGGCCGAGACGATGGAAGAACTCCGCCCAACGGAAACACCAGAACCGACCGCAACGGCTACAGAAACGAAAGAGCCGAGTGCGACACGCACACCACGCCCGATACGCACGCCCGACTCATCCGCGACAGCTACGCTAACGGAAGAGCTGAGCGTCACACGTACACCGCGTC
>DAOTTT010000061.1:0-2557 GCA_034437635.1 Anaerolineae bacterium
GTCATCACGTCCACCGCCGCCCGGCGGATGCCGCCGCGCCCGGTTTCGTCGGTGCGGTCCGTCACGGTGACATCGCATACGGCAACTTGGTCATCGGGCAAGGTAAACACTTTGATCGACCGTGCGCCGATGTAAGCACTCCAATTTTTGCCGCGTGGCATCGCATTTCGCCAGATGATCTTCACGATGTCGTCATCTAGGCCATGGTCTGGCGTAACGATGTTATAGCCGCGCTGATGGCCTTCCAACACGTAATCAATAATCAATTGTGTCATGAGCGTTTCTGCTTCGCGTCGATCTCATCGACATAACTCTGTGTAAATTCACCATCTCCTGTCAAGCGGACGGGCGGCGGCTCATCATCGGCATAAAAAGCGTCGTTCTTTTGCTTGCCATAAAGTGATTGAGCTTGGCGCTCGACTTCACGATCGATCGCCCGTTGACGGCGCATATAGCCGGGGCCGTAGCTCATCCAAGTGTTGAGCGTGTGAATGATATAGCCGATGCCCCAAATAGCCGTGATGAAATTAATAGAGCTTATATCACTGGTGTCATTCATCACACCGTTGATGAAATTATCAAAGCCAAACAACCAAATATTGACGAAAAAAAAGAACGCTGTATGACCGACCCAACCGCTAAATTCTTCGGTACGCTTGTTTAAGCGTGATTCGATACGCTTACGGATGCGCTCCTCTGGCGGGAGGTGGGCGCTATCGTCTTGTTTACTGCTTTTGTTATCGGATTTTTTTTTGGATTTATCGGTGTGTCGTTTGCTTGGCTTGCTTTCGCTGTCTTTAGATGCTTTCCATGCTTCCGCTAGGCGGCGGCGGGCTTCGCGCCCGCGTTCGCCTTCCGGCACCGCTTTTTCAAAATCGGCGAATTGGCGTTCGGCTTCTTCCCCAAAACGCTGGAGCCGATCAAAGAAGCTCACGGCGGGTTCATGCGCGGTATCCGCTGGTGTTCGCTCGCGTGGGGCAATCTGCGAGTCTGGTGCGCTGATGGATTGCCCTTGGGTGGCATCGCGGTATGCCGCAACAAGATCGCTCGGCGACGCATAGCGATCTTGGCGGTCTTTGGCGAGTGCGCGTAATAGCACGTCCTCTACCTTTACAGGGATGCGCGGGTTGAGCGTATGCGGGGCGGGCGGCTGTGTGTTGATTTGGTCGTGGATGATGGCGTAGGACGTATCCCCTAAGAAGGGCACGCGCCCGGTGAGCAATTCGTACAACACAATGCCCAAAGAATAGACATCGGTGCGTGCGTCTAAATCGGTGTTGCCTTTGGCTTGCTCCGGGCTGATGTAATGTGGCGTGCCGAGCATGACATCCGCGCTCATGGTGCTCTCGCCACTCTGTGCGATGCGCGCTAGTCCAAAGTCCATGAGATACGGATGGCCGCGCTGGTCTAAGATGATGTTAGACGGCTTAATATCCCGATGGAGGATGCCTTCATCGTGGGCATATTGCAACGCATCACCGATGCGTGTCATGACATCTAACACGCGATCCGGCGGTAAGGGGCCATCCCGTAGGAGCGACTTCAACGTGCGCCCTTGGACATACTTCATGACTAAAAAGGGCTGGCCGTCGATCTCGTCATAATCATAGATCGGGACGATGTGCGGGTGGTCGAGCTTGGCGACGATCCGCGCTTCGCGTTGAAACCGGGCGATGAAGCTAGCATCGGCGGCGATGTTTTGGTGCATCACTTTAATGGCAACATGGCGGTCGAGCTTGGGTTGATGCGCCTTGTAGACGGATGCCATGCCCCCCGCGTCGATCTTCTCGATGATCTCGTAACCAGCGAGATTGTTATTCGCTGACATAGGGTTTATCCATTTTGGTTTGCGGTACGATACTATTTTAACATAAAGCGTGATTGATGCATGTTTGGCTTTTGCTTCAGGCTCCTTACTTTACTTTACGCATGATGCGTGCAAAAAGTTGCACTGTTTAGGACGACTATAGAAAAAAGTGGATGGCGGGTGCATTACGAGCTTCCCTTTTGTCGTCGGGGCGGTATATGCACCAATGCTGAAAATGGCGATTTTGGGCACACTTCTTGGATAGACTTTTTAAAATGTGCGTGGTATACTGCCAACTATATCGGGGCGTGGCGCAGATGGTAGCGTGCTTGTTTTGGGTACAAGAGGTCATCGGTTCGAATCCGGTCGCCCCGACAAACGCGGGTATGGTGTAGTGGTAGCACACGACCCTTCCAAGGTTTTAGCATGGGTTCGAATCCCATTACCCGCTTATGCCAACGGGTCTATAGCTCAATGGTCAGAGCGAGCGGCTCATAACCGCCAGGTTGTAGGTTCGAATCCTACTAGACCCACTCAAACCAGCTAAAAAGCTGGTTTTTTTGTTGTATAGGGAAATTGGCAGAAGACCAGTAGAAAAGCAAACATCGTAGCGCGTGCTACGATGTCCATGAGGTTTTTAAGTATCCCCTCAATATCCGGTGGCAGCCACTTGCCACGACCCGCTTAAGTTGAGGGTGGTAGCGCGTGTCCGAATAATCTCTGCCAGTGGCGGAATGCTGTCCTGATTCA
>DAOTTT010000062.1:0-10848 GCA_034437635.1 Anaerolineae bacterium
GCCTATGTATTCGCCCGTAACGTAGCCCTTGCCCTTCGGCATGGCTGAGGCTGGTCAACATGGGCTTACGGTTTCCCGCAAGCCACCCGCTGAAGCGGGTGGTCGTTGACGTGGGTCTCCTATTTATTCAATACCCTCACTTGTATAAAGTATACAACGAATTGGGCATTTTTTACAATAGGTCAACCCTTAATATTGGGCATATTTTACGAACACTTACAATTTGAAATAAGTCAAATGATTAAAGCGTGTTTAACAGCGTGTGAGCTGCGTCCTTATCTTCTGCAAAATAGATGATCTGTTCGCCGACGGTGATCTTCTCTGCTTGTGTTGCGCCGGATAATTGAGCGCGTAAATCCGTCGGTAAGCCGACGGCAACTGCTACGCCACTAAAGTTCTGATGCTGTTTTTTGCCCAGCGTGCGCAGATGAGCGATAGCGCCACCGGGAAAGCGTGTCACATCGCGGAAGTCCGCGATGACATGCACACTATGATCGAGATTGACCAAGGCAAACATCGACATGCGCACGGTCTTATGGTAATCCGTCCAATTCCAATCATCACCGCTGAGTGTGTAGCCGATGATGGTCTTCTCATCATTTTCCCACTCGTATGCAACCGGCATCAGCCACCCACCGACCATTTTGATTCAAAAATACCTTGTTGTTGATTTTCCCACCGCGCCAGCGTGAACAGCCAATCTGAGAGGCGGTTAAGATACTGCATGGGTAGATCGCCGATGTCCTCGTGTTGGGCAAGCTCTACAACGCGGCGTTCTGCACGGCGGCAGACGGTCCGCGCAACGTGGAGATGTGCGGCGGCAGGGGTGCCCCCCGGCAAGATAAAGTTTTTGAGTTCGGGTAGGTCAGCGGTCAGGCGGTCGATCTCGTCCTCCAACCAATCGACCGTCTCTTGATCCATACGGACGACCCAATCGGCCTTGGCATTGAGCGGGGTAGCGAGATCCGCGCCCAGGTGGAAAAGCTGATTTTGTATTTTCTCCAGCCGGGTCATGGTCTCGGCGCTTGGCTCCAGCGCACGGACTACACCGAGTACGGCGTTGAGTTCGTCAACGGTGCCATAGGCTTCTACGCGCATGTGGGCTTTGGCTACGCGCCCGCCAGAAAAGAGGGCTGTCGTGCCATCGTCGCCTGTTTTGGTGTAAATTTTCATGGTGAATATCCTACTTGACTTTTTAGAACTTTTGTACGAACCTGAACAAGTATCGTTATTGCTCAAATTTAAGTACACTAGAGCATACCCCATAATTGATTGAAAGAGCAGAGACATATGGCGAAAAAAAAATCGACTAAAAAGGTGAACACTGATTTATTTGATGGTATCGCGGATGAAGGCAAGCGCAAAGCGTTAGAAGCCACCCTCGGCGACATCCACAAACGCTTTGGCGACCAAGCCGTGATGCGTTTAGGCGACTCGCAACAGCTTGATATTGCCACGATCCCGACGGGGTCGCTCACAGTGGATATTGCGTTGGGCGTTGGCGGGTTGCCGCGTGGCCGTATCACCGAGATTTACGGCCCGGAGTCCAGCGGTAAGACGACCGTCTGTTTGAGTGTCATTGCCCAAGCCCAACGGCGGGGCGGTCTATGTGCTTTTATCGATATGGAACACGCCCTTGACCCCCGTTATGCCGAGCGCATCGGCGTTAACTTGGAAACGCTCTATATCTCCCAACCGGATACAGGCGAGCAAGCCTTAGAGATCACCGAGTCGCTGGTGCGTTCCGGCGCGTTGGATATCGTGGTGGTGGATAGTGTTGCGGCATTGGTTCCCCGCGCAGAAATTGAAGGTGAGATGGGCGATAGCCACGTCGGTCTACAAGCCCGCCTCATGAGCCAAGCGTTGCGCAAGCTCTCCGGGGCGATCAAACAGACGAACACAACGGTCATGTTCACGAATCAATTGCGTGAAAAAGTGGGTGTGATGTTCGGTAGTCCCGAAACCACTTCGGGCGGGCGGGCGCTCAAATTCTATGCCAGTGTTCGCCTCGATATTCGCCGTATTCAAGCGATTAAACAGGGTGGGGACAACATCGGTAATCGCACGCGCATCCGTGTGACGAAGAATAAAGTCTCGGCTCCGTTCCGCGAAGCAGAGTTCGACATCATGTTCTACGAGAACGGCATCAGCAAAACAGGCGAGATCATCGACCTGGGCACCGACCTCGGCATCATTGAGAAGCGCGGCGCGTTCTATCGCTATAATGATGAACTGCTCGGCCAAGGGCGCGAAAACGCCAAGCAATTCTTGACTGAGAATGAATCGATGGCTGACGAAATCGAGGATAAAATCCGCGCAAACTTTGAACTACCGACGCTCTCGCAGGTGGCAGAAGCCGTCAGTGATGAGGAAGATGACAACTAATCAGTCCGACGAATACCCTGCCGCGTGCGGGGTGTTTTCGTTTACAATCAATGGCATGATTGATGATGAGAGGATTATCGCATGGATGCCATTGAAGCCTATTGTGTGCGCTGTAAAGAAACGGTTGAAGTTGTCGATCCCGTCGCCGTGTGGACGCGCAAAGGCATGCCCGCCACCCAGGGCATGTGTGATAGTTGCGGTGGGACGGTCTTCCGTATGGGTAAGACCGATATGCACGACGCAAGTCAACGCCCGGATCCGGTAGAGATCGGCGGCAGTGGCAAAGGCCCCAAGCTAGAGCGTGATACGATATATGTTTTATTTGCTGAATTTGATGAAGCCTTAGCGCGGCAGATTGCGGCGGATTTAACCCATGCTGGCTATGCTGCGTGGCTGCATACTGGTAGCGATCAGTCGGTGCAGTGGGCGAACGGTGTACACCCGGCACTCACGGAATGTCGGCGTATGCTGTACGTGCTTTCTGCGGCGGCATTGGATGACGAGCAGATTACCCAAAGCTGGACGTTCTTCCGCAATGAACGCAAGCCGATTCTTATCGCACAGGTGGGCGATGCTGCACCGCCTTCGGTCATTCGTCGGAGTCCGCGCTTTGATTTTACGTCGGATTATAAACGGGCGTTCCGTGCGTTGATGCAGACACTCAACGCTTAAGGGCATTCTAGCGGATAGAGATAGGTTACACCTTTAGTGATGGTCAAGATATTGATGTCTGGTTGTTGCAGTTGATCCGGCAGAATGTCTTTCCAGTGGCGTGTCAATAAGAGGATGCCTTGGCAGTCCACTAAATCACGTTGTGCCGGGTTCAATATTTCTTCGCGTGATATGCGTACAACATCAATTGGATATTGATTGACCACTAATGGCACGATGTAAAAGTCATAAGCGTGTTTATCAGCATCTGTGATGATGGTTTGGACGTTGAGATTGTAAATTAATGTGTCCAAGTCTGATTGTTGGACGATGTTCCGATAAGACAGCCTGTTGTGTTCAAAATAAGTTGGATCTTTGAGGCCTACGATGTTGGGGGCAATCGCACAACCGATTACCAATAAGCAAAAGACTGTTTTGATGATTGTTGGTGTATACTGTATAGCGAAGCCAAATAAGTAGGCCAATAAAATAATGAGTATGATATTGGTGCTAAACGTGATAACGCTGTTGTCTTCGATGATGAAATAAACAACAGATAACCCCAAAAAGAACACAGCCGTTAGGCCAGCTAACCGATATAACTTAAAATTTGGCGTATCTTCTGGCCCCCTTTGCCATATCATCCAAATTCCCGCCACAGAGCCAATCGACAGGATTGCTAACGAATTGAACATCATGTTCATGTAATTGACGAAGTCGTTCAGATCGCGTGTGTAGGATACCCCTCTGTTCAGATGCTCAAAGAAAATGGGTAAATATAAGCCCAAAACGACACCCGGAATGATCGATAACAGCGCAATTGAGCGCATCAATCGCTTTGATGGTTTGTTAATCAGTATATACGCCGCTATAAACGCTGCACAAAATAACAACGCAATATAGTGTGTCATCAGTGATGCTGTTATGAGTATGCTGATGAATAGATGATAGCGGCGGCTACTTTCAACGGTGAGTTGTGCCCCTAAAAGCAAAATCGTGCTGCATAAGACGGCTAATAGCCCATACATGCGCATCTCCGAGAAAAGATATAATGCCGGGGCGCTCGATGAGATAATTAAGAATGTCAGTAGGACACCTTGGCGGGTAGATGGGTGCTTTCTGCCGAAAATCGTTAACCCCACACCCAAAATAACATAGAATGCGAGTCCGCTGATCTTTAACGCGAAGTCTGCATGAGCGTAAAATACGTTGTAATCCGGTGGTGGGTTAAAATTAAGAAATAACTTCAGGATGATGTAATAGAATGGTGGATGGAGATCAGAGGCTTGTGCAAAATAGTTGATGAACGAAACTGCATCTAATGTAATGATTTCCCATGTGATAAGTTCATCAAACCAAAAGCCCAAATTGTAAGCATATAGCACAATCAGAACACTGGCTGCCGTTCCGATGAGAAGCATCGCTGCCATGAAAACAGAAGCAGGCAAAGTCTTTGCATGGATCTTATTGGAGGTCATCAATTATTTTAATGGTCTTTACATAATTTGCACTGATAAAATTATAAAAGCAAAATGTTGTAAAAAGAATACCGCAAAAAATCATGTTTTTTGGTAACTACTCAGGTATGCTCCGATCTGGGCGCTGCCCCTATTCAAAACCGGGGGCTAGCAAAGCGTAAAGCCCGTAAGCGTGCTGTATAAAATGCTACTTCGCGCTAACTAAACTAGCCCGTTTACGGGCTTTCTAGCGTGTAATGTAGCCATCGGCTTTGAGCCGATGCGGGATATAGTCTTTACCTGAGTAGTTACGTATGACGTGACTACCCAGGTAGGTAAATTGGGTAAATAATGCCCCCTTGTGACCCTAAAGTTCTTCTACCATATGTACTCAGGTTGGTCTATCCCACGTTTTTAGAGTAACAACTGTTCAGGCGGTGTGATTGACCGGGAGTACACGATTTATTCGATGCCTCCCGGCTGTGTCTAATCTGTCAACGCTGCATTTACCTGTTCGGCGACATCTTCCGGCACCCAATTTGACCAGATTGCCTCGTTTTTCTCTAGCCAAAGGCGTGCGGCTTCATCCGGGGAGAGTTCTTCGTCCTCGATGCGCAACAGCACCGCGCTTACGTCATCAATGTTCATGTCAAAGCGCTCAAAGAATGCGGCGACATCCGGCGCACGTTGCGGTAACTCCGAGCGCACTAAGATGCGGACATCACTGGTTGGGTACGCACAACCGCGCGTTGTAGACCAGCAATCATCTGTGTATTCCGGTTCTTCTAGCTGCACCATATCATATCGCGCAATCGGCCAAGTCGGTGACCAAAGATACACCAAGATCGGATCGCCTGCGGTATAGGCGCTGTCCAATGCAGCAAACAGATCGCCCGTTGATGCGCTGGTCGTCAAAGCGTAGTTATCATCCAAGCGATAGGCTTTGAGCTTCAAGCAGTTGATTTTATATGCTGTCCAACCGGGTACACCGCCGAAAAGCTGCCCCGTGCTGGATTGTGCGCCCATGTTAAATAAGCGCGTTATCGCGTCAAGGTCGTCTATGGAGCGTAAATCCGGCGCGTAGGGTTCTATGTCGCGTTCCGCGTCACCCTCAATGACATAACGCGGGACAAACCATCCCTGCACGGAGTCATTGAAGTTTGCGCCAAGATCAACGATGAGATCATTAGTGATAGCATCTTCTACCGTAGAGTCAAAGTTATAACGTTCCATAATCACATCAACTTCGCCCCGTATCAGGCGTTGGAACGATGGCACAGTTGACCCTGGAACGGCATACGTGGGGTAACCATAACCGCTCTCGATGATGAAACGGGCAATAGCGTTATGAAACAAGGCACTGTTCCAGTTCAAATCTGCAAAGACGATCGGCTCTTGCCCGGATTGAAAATCACGATCAAGATAGGTGCTGGCCGTATCGTTTGCCTCAGTTGAACGCTGTGGCTGTGTGCCCACAGTCCGCGCAAAATCATCGCGGAACAAGCGGCTTTGTACCTGCTGGAAGTGCATACTGGCATCAACCCGGTTCCCGGCATCGTCAAATTGCAGGTCGCCTAACAAGGTCGTTATGGTGTTAGTATGCGCATAATCTGCCGCTTGTGCTGGATCATTGCCGTCGATGTTCTCAAATGCGCCGACGATAAACTCTACTGCCGCATAACCCGCTACGGAGAACGGCTCCGGCACACGCCCTTCCGTAGACGCATAGCGTTGTACCATCATCTCATTCATGACGGAAGACGGCCCCGGTACAACAGATGTGCGATACAACCCTTCCGCTTGACAGCCTAACTCGTCAATTACCCCATAGGGCAATGCGCGGTCAGCCGCGAAGATCGCGCCCTGGTAGTTGATGTCATACAGCGCGGTCAGCATTTGCTGCGTCTCGAAGGGATCCGTCGTGATGAAAAGCCCGGCTGGGTTTTGTTCGAGAATGTCAGTAGCGATTTGTGTAAAGCTGACTGTGTTTGCGTCTACTTGGATGCTATCGCGTATCGACTGACCATAGGTGTCCGCCGCATCTTGGAACTGTGCCGCCAGGGATAATTGATCCTCAGCATCCCCGTGTATGACCACCGCATCGCGCATATTTTGCTCGCGCATCACGGCGGCGATCTCCGAAGCTTGCGCCACACTGGACGCTGACAAGCGGAAGAACTGCGGGGCATCCACCGGGGTAGGCGATGGGTTTGTCGATGCCGGGACAACGACCAACAGCTGGCGCGGTGCGTCCGCGCTGAGATAGACATCACGCACGGCGTTAAGTTCTGGGTCGCTCGTCTCGGAGACGATCACCCCTAGAAGCGTATCGTCGCTTTCATCCATGATTGTCTGTGCGACGACCAAGGCTTCTTCCGGGCGGCCTTGGTCGTTTAAGGTACGCACGACCACACGCTGACCGTTAACGCCGCCTTGTTCGTTGATGGTGGCCGCTGCCAAACGTGCGCCCGCGGCCTGCGATTGCCCTTGTTCGGCGTATTCGCCAGATAGCGGTGCAACTACATAGATCACGACCTCGCCTTCAAGTTCCACCGGGGCGGGTGCGGCTGTACCCGGGTCGGTCACCGATGGAACACCTTCACTACTACATGCTGCTAAGATCAGTAAGGCACAAGCCAACAGTAGCCTTAATACATATACATTCATCCTGCGTTTGCCCATCCCTTAGAAAAATTCCGAAAGTAACTGGTAAAGCTGGCTAATCGTCTCCGGGTCGGAGGGGTAAGCCTGTCCTTCGCCGATTTGAGCGATGCGTTGTAACACGGTCAAATCAGCATCCTCACCATAGGCGACGGTGTAGATAATAGCAGAGCCTTCAATCTCCGCGAGTTTATTTTCTACCGCGCTGATGTCACCGTCGCTTTGTCCGTCGGTCATCGCCACGATAACCTGGGCACGACCAGCGGCATCTTCTTGTGCGTTGAGATGGTCGAGCGCGAAGGCCACTGCATCATAGAGCATCGTCCCGCCCCCGGCTTGTAACTGGCGGATTTGATCGGTCATGCGATCACGATCCAGCGGGTTAAGCGGTTGCACTAGAGTAGCTGTATCCGAGAAGATGACGAGTGATACATGATCGCGTTCGCTTTCGATTTGGTCGATAAACGAGAGCAACGCGCCTTTAACCCCGGCCAGCTTGGTGCCTTCCATACTGCCGCTCACGTCGATGACCAACACGATGTTAGCCGGGCGCTTAGTGAGCAACCACGCATCTTGGATCGCCTCGACCACACTGGGCGAAGGCACTTGCAACAATGTGCTGGGTTCATCTGGGTTGACGTTATATTCTTCGCGTAGAACGGAGCTTTCGCCATCAAGCGGCACGGCGATGTCCGCCGGACGATACCCATATGCCGTGACACGCTCTTGCTGTGTCGGCTCTGCGACGAAACGCGCAAAGTCACGGAACACGCGGCGCTGTGCGTCCGTCACCCAAGGGCCATCCAACAAGATCAACGGATGATCCATCCAGAATGTCCCTTCTTCGGGATAAATGGCGATCAGCTTTGTGCTAGGGCTGTTTTGATTAAAGAATATGACTTTTTGTTCCTGTGTGACGAAAGCGTCCAGCAAGCGCCCACCTGCTGCCAAGTTGCGCGTGATGACGCGATCTTCCGACTCTGCACCGTAACGATTGACTGTACCCTCAATCTCTGTGACTAATGTGAGTACATCCTCGTCTTGTACATCGGCGACGGTCAGGTTATCAAGTTTGTCGGTCGCTGCGTAGAATTCTGCTGTGAGCGTCAGCAGGCCGCTGGCCGTGCTTGCGGATGAATGGCTCCATCTAAAGCCGGGGTCATCCTGCGCTAAGTTCATCAAGTCCACCCATCCGAATTCTTCCTCCGGGTAGTTGGTTTCTGCGGCGCGATCTTCCAACATGGCGATCACGATAGGGCTGAGTGCATAACGCTCAATGGTGCCGACCAACGGCGAAGCATCGGGGTTTTCCGCTTGCCAAGCACGGTCAATTTGGCTGATCCAGATTGACGAATCCGGCGAGACGGCACTATACCAGCCATCATTAACCCGGTTCATCATCTCGTCCATCTCCACCGGGATGGGGTGAACGGGCGGTGTGTCGGCATCACGGGTCAAGTTGTAGGCTGTCACCAATTCCAAGAATACGTCTTCTTTATCCTGCGAGTAAGCCAAAGGCAATGTGCCTTCGGGTAGTTCTGGCGGCCATGTCGTGTCCAACGCCGGGGTATACGGTTCCGGCGGTAACCACGACTCCACCAATGTGCGATTCTCTTCGACCCATTCCGCCGCAATTTCTGAGAGTAAATCCGGTGAGCGCCCATCTTCTACAACGCGGCGCATCGCCTGGCCGACATCCGCGCCGGGGATCTCAAAGTTAAGCATAATGTGGACAATATCGGGGTGAGTGGCGATGAAATCCGAGCGCGTCAAACCGCGATTAAACGCAAGCGGCAGATACGGCTCTGTGCCACCGATCCACACGGCATCGTCTTCAATAGACCCTTCTTCCGGGAAGGCGACAGGCTGATACATATAGAACACAGCCGGTTCATTGTTGCTGATGCGCTGATTGATGTTGTCTAACATCGTCTCTTCATCGGGGATGGGGTTAATCTCATAGACACTATCTAGCCCATAATCTTCCAGAATTTCCGCATGACGTTGCGAACACGCCCACGCCTCCGGGCAACCGATGATATTGCCTAGGCCATCACCGTCATAGTCCAATGCTTCGATGATGTTGGGGTCGAACAAGTCGCCAATATTTTCAACGTCATATTGGCTTGCCAGTGTATTAGAGGCCATCCAGCCTTCAAACGCATCCCGCGCTTGCCCGCCATACCCACGCCCGACCCGTACTAAACTAGGGAATTGGTCGAACGTGAAGTCATTGGTCGGGAACCACGCGCTCATGAATATGTCCGCTGCGCCGGTTTCTACCAGTTCAAAGAACTCCGGCACAGATGCGCCGTTGACGATTTCGACGATATACCCAAGTTCGTCCTCAAGGATCGTTTTCATTACATAAGTCGGCAGATAAATGCCATCCCACCACGTATCGCTGGAGACAAGCGCAATGGTGCGCCCATCGCGTTGTGTCGGCTCGGCGATCGTTTCTGATCCGGGGGCTGTCGCTTCACTGCTGTCATCAGAAGAACAGGCAGTGAGCGCAAATACCATGATGAGGATAATCAAAGTTCGTTTAAGCATAGGGTTACTCCTCGTACCGATTAATATACCAAGCAGTCAGATTTTCCAGCCCACGAATAGAAGCAGGGCGCATCCGCGAAGAACTTGGAATATTTTCCATCACGCCAATATGCCGCCATTCTGCGATAAGGCCACCATCAATGGGACACTCCGGACAGGCAGGCCGCAGCCCATAATCCAAGGCAATGGCTTGCTGCTCCGCACTGAGTAAAAATTCTTTAAAGTCTAAAGCGGCTTGCTTTTCCTCAGCCGTTGTTTCGTTGCCCATGTAAATGGAGAACGGGAAGTCAAACCAAGAGATGGGGTCTGGATAGACGATTTGAATAGTCTCCCCCCAGCGGCTTTGTACCCCGGCCATTTCCGTAAGCAAAAAGGACTCCACCAATTGCCCGGCATCGCCATTACTCCGCCCGTACAAGAGCATGTTTTCCGCACCGACTGGGCTAAAATCCACGACGGTATCAAATAGATCACTCAGCCAATCCAAAAAGGCCGGGTCTTCTAGTTCATCTACAGTGAGGCTTGGGTTATCGAAGAACTCACCCGCTGCGCCGACCATCGCCGTTAGTCCAGCGGGGTCACGCACGGGGTGGGCGACCACGAGGTTAAACTGCCCCCAGTCGGCATCGCCGCCCAGGGCTTCCCAACTTTCTTCTAATGAGGCTTCGTGGAGTTGATCCCAAGAGATGTCTTCTGTGCCGAAATACGTAGTCAACGTCTCGAATGGTTCTTGCCAGATGCCCCACACAAGCGGAGAGAGCGCGACAGGTTGCGACCGATAACGCCCGCCATTTAAGAAAATATCCTGGCCTGTGCGCTCTAGGCTATTGGCATTGGCCTGTTCTACCCACACGCGGCTTTCCGCTAACCATGCTGTCGGCACGCGGTCAAACTCCCCGCGGCTCCATTTATTCAACGCAGATAGCCCCTGCATGGGGATGATTTCCACAACAACGCGCCGCTCGTCAAGATACGGTTCGGAAGCGTTGTAAGTCTCTGCTGCTTGGCTCACCCAAGGCTCGACCGCAAGCGCCGTGACGACTTGTACTTCGAGCACAGGTGGGGGTGTTGGGGTCGGCGTTGGTGTTGGTGCTGGTGAGAGCTGTTCTTGCGCGGCTGGAATTAAAATCCAGATTACAGC